>JAKLFG010000079.1 GCA_022711315.1 bacterium
CCCTCCTCCTTCACGATCTTGCACAGGCCGATCTCGCCGGTCCGCTCGACATGCGTGCCGCCGCAGAGTTCCTTCGAGTCACCCATCGAGACGACCCGCACCTCTTCGCCGTACTTCTCGCCGAACAGCGCCATCGCACCGGCCTTTTTCGCCTCTTCGATCGCCTGTATCTCGGTGCAGGTCTTGTAGTTCTTCTGGATGAGCCGGTTGACCTCGGTCTCGATCGCGCGCAGTTCGTCGGGCGTCACCGCCTTGAAGTGGGAGAAATCGAACCGGAGCCGCTCCTGCGTCACCAGCGAACCAGACTGGTGGGCGTGGTCGCCGAGCGTTTTGCGGAGCGCGAGGTGCAACAGGTGGGTCGCCGAATGGTTGCGCCGTATCGCGCTTCTCCGTTCCTCCTCCAGTTTCTGCGTGAAGCGCGTGCCGACCATGAGATCGGTCTGCGCGGTGACCACCGCCGCGCGGTATTCGCCCAGTTTCACGCAGTCGGTAACCGTCGCGGCGACCGTCCCGTTCTTCTCGAGCGTCCCCTTGTCGCCCACCTGACCGCCCGATTCGGCGTAGAACAGGAGCGGCGAAAGTATCGCGTAGGCATTCGAACCGGCGCGGACCGAATCGACCCGGTCGAGTTCGCCGTTAAAGAGCGCAAGGAGTTCCCCTTCCATCTCGCTTTTGTCGTAGCCTTCGAACTTCGTTTCGCCGATACCGTCGTCATGGAGACTTTTCGCCGCCGCGAGTTTCTTCTCCTCGCTGCCGCCGCTCCACGACGCCTTGCCGCGCTCCTGCTGTTCCTTCATCGCCGCGTCGTACCCGGCGACATCGTAGGAAAGTCCCTGTTCGGCCAGTATCGTCTGGGTGAGGTCGGGCGGGAAACCGTAAGTGTCATAGAGTTTGAAGACCAGATCGCCCGGCAGCGTTTTTGTCTTCGCCTTCTTTGCCGACGTGATGCCGTCGTTCAGAAGCAAGAGCCCCTTGTCGAGCGTCTGTCGGAACCGTTTCTCCTCTTCGGTCGCTATGGCGAGTATCATCTCGCGCTGACCCTTGAGTTCCTTGTAGTGGTGCCCCATGAGTTCGATGACAAGGTCGCACGCCCGGTGGAAGAACAGTTCGGTGAAGCCGAGTTTGTGGCCGTGCCGTATCGCGCGGCGCATGATGCGGCGCAGAACATAGCCGCGCCCTTCGTTGGACGGCGTTATCGAGTCGGCGATGAGAAAGGCGATCGCCCGCGCGTGGTCGGCGATGACGCGCCAACTCGCCTCCTGCGCCGGATCGGCCGTGCCGCCGTGCAGTTCCTTCAGTTTTCCGATGAGTTTCACGAACACATCGATATCGTAGTTCGACGGCACACCGTTAAGCGCCGCGGTGATCCGCTCGAGCCCCATCCCGGTGTCTATCGACGGCTTCGGGAGCGGCGTGAGCGTCCCCGCCGCGTCGCGGTCGAACTGCATGAAGACGAGGTTCCATATCTCGACGAACCGGCCGTGATCCCAGTCGGGCTCGTTCCCCTTGAAATGTTCGCGGGAGGTGAAGTTGTCCCACATGTCGTAGTGGATCTCGCTGCACGGGCCGCAGGGGCCGGTGTCGCCCATCGACCAGAAGTTGTCCTTTTCGCCGAGACGGAATATCCGTTCGGCGGGAACTTTTTCCTGCTTGTTCCAGATCTCGAACGCTTCGTCGTCGTCCTTGTAGATGGTGACATAGAGGCGGCTCTTGTCGAGTCCGAAGTATTTTTTGTCGGTCACCAGTTCCCACGCGAAGGCGATCGCCTCCTTTTTGAAGTAGTCCCCGAAGGAGAAGTTGCCGAGCATCTCGAAGAAGGTGTGGTGACGCGCGGTGAACCCGACATTCTCGAGGTCGTTGTGCTTGCCACCGGCGCGGACGCATTTCTGGGCCGTCGTGGCGCGGCTGTACGACCGTTTCTCCTGTCCGAGGAAGAGGTTCTTGAACTGGTTCATCCCGGCGTTGGTGAACAGCAGGGTCTTATCCTCGGCCGGCAGGAGCGGCGAACTCGCCACCACCGTGTGTCCCCGTTCCTTGAAGTAGTTCAGGAAGGTCTCGCGCGCCTTGTCGGTCGTCCAGTGGGCCATGATACGCTCCTTTTCTCAGACCTTGTCGCCGGCATCATACTTGCGGCGCGCACTTTCTCAAGATTTACCCGCCCTCCGGAACGGCCTTCCGAATTTGACTTTTCGGTCTTCTCCAGGTATAAGGATGCCCGAGCGGGTGTAACTCAGTGGTAGAGTGCTAGCTTCCCAAGCTGGAAGTCGCGGGTTCAAGTCCCGTCGCCCGCTCCAGATTTTTTTTGTTTGGTGATGTGCAAAGGCTACGATTTCTCTCAGTAATTCTACTTATCCTCCTTGCCTCCCTGTTCATCGTCCGTTTTTCGTTCTATTCGGTCGCGCGGACCTATCTCGCCGCCGTTCATGACATTCACCTCGACATCGGGGATACCGCGATCTGCGGACTGGACTGTCTCGCCGTCCCGCATCTGACCGTCGATCGCCCCGGCGCGTTCCGTTTCGAAGCCGAGGGCATCACCGTCCGGTTCGGGCTGCGCCGTGAAGAGCCGTTCCGCGTGGCGCCCCATCTCCCCTATCTCGGCGTGCAAAAAGCGCGGATCATCGTCAGCGACCTCGCGTCGTTCACCGACGACGACCCCGCTTCCTCCGACGGGACGCTCCCCTACTTCCCGTTCGGACAGATCGCCGTCGAGGACCTGTCGGCGACACTCGCACTGCCGGGAGGCACACTTGCGCTCACCGGGATATCGCTGAGGGGCGACGGGCGCTACACCCTCGACATCCCCACCGCGACCTATACCGCCGCAGGCTTACGCACCGCGATAGCGGCACAAGCAAACGCGGAATTCGTCGCCCGCGGCCACGACTATTCGATCGTTTCGGTCGAGGGATCGGGAGCGGGCGCCGAGATATCGCTCGCCGCCACCCCGGGTGGCTTCACCGGTCGTGCCTCGCTGGCGCTCGACCAGTTCATCCCGCGGTTCGACGATCGTCCGGCGACGGGCACCATCGTCGCCGACCTCGCCGGAACGCTCGCCGGCGACGCTCCGCGGATCGAGGCCGATGTCCGCGCCACCGGACTCGGATGGAACGACGAGTTCCGCATCTGGGACCTCGCGGCGCACCTTACCGCCGACCCGCGCGGGCTCACCGTGGACCATCTCGCGCTGTTCAACCGCGACGAACCGTTCCTGTCCCTCGGCGGCAGGATGGAATGGCGCGACCCGGTGATGCGCGGCAAAGTAACGCTCTGGGACCTCGACTTCATGAATACGATGAAGCGTTTTCAAGCCCCGTGCTGGGTGAACATGTGGATATCGGGGACGATAGACTACGACTTTTCCTTCAAGACGCTCACCGCGCGGTACCGGCCGCGGCTCACCGTGCGCGACTTCAACCTGCACGACGACGGAACGCTCACGATCCTCGACCTCAAGGACACCTATCAGGTCGTCGGTCGCGGCGAGATACGCCCCGAGCGGATAACGCTCGACGAGGCGGAGGTGACGCTGAGTGACGACACGACGCACATATTCCTGCACGACACCTGGTTCGACCTCGACGGCGACGGAAAGATACACATCATGATCCGACCCCGATCGCGGATAGACCTCTCGCGGGTCGGGGCGATCGCCGAACTGCCCGCTGAGGGCCGCGGGAACATCGACATGGCGCTCACCTCGTTCTACGAGAGCCCGCGCATCGTCGGTCATTTCAAGGGGAACAACTGCGCGGTGCGGGGCTTCGAGGCGGGCGACTGCGATCTGACGGTGGAACTCAAGGATTTCGTCCTTTCGTTCCTCGGCAACAGCATCGCCTACCGGTCGGTCCGCTCCGAGGGTTCGCGGATCGCGATAGATTTCAACAAGACCCCGACCGATGTCTCGTTCCTGTTCAACAACATGACCGGCCTGCTCGGCGATATCGGACCGACCCTGCGGAGGGAAATTCCTCCCCTCGGCGGGAGATTCATCTTCAATGTCGCGGGGCGGTACGCGGGACACCTCACTTCGCTCACCGGCCACGCCCGCGCCGACAAGGTACGGTGGAGCGAGACCGCGCTGGCCGATCAGATCGCGATAGCCTTCGTCGATGACGGCGACGACCTGCGCCTGACGAAAGGGACGGTGAAACGGGGTGACAGCGCGCTATCGCTCTCCGGCACCGTGAACCGGCGCACCTGGGCGCTCGACGCCAAAGCGACGCTCGACGCCTTCTTCGCCAAGGACCTCGATATCCTGAAGGAGGTCTCTTTCGCCGCCCCGCGGCTGACCGTTACGGCGGGCGGCACGCTCTTCGCGCCGACCCTCGCCGCCGACCTCTTCCTCGGGCAAACGGCATACCAGCAGGTCGCCATGGGCAATTTCTCCGCGACGGTCGCCTACGAATTCGAAAGCGGGGGCATAACGGCGTCGGGCAACCTCGGCGATGCGATATCGTTCCGCGGCGCACTGCGCGACCTCGACACGGACACGCTCACGGCCACCGCCAAGGTCAAGGATCTCATTCATAAACAGGGCGACCTTTTCTTCAAGACCTCGCTCGACGCCTCGTGGAACGACGGGGAACTCGAGGCCCGCGTACAGAAGATCATGATCGAGAAAGGAAAGATATTCGCCCGCAACACCCGCCCTTTCACCCTGCGCGGCCGGTGGGCGAACCTCGCGATCGACCCGTTCGTGCTCGACGGCGAGACCCTGAGCGGCACCGTGCGCGGCGAGATACGCAGCGGTGCCCCGCACCTCGAGATGACCGGTACGCTCTTCCCGGCGGCGCTCGCCGCCTTCACCGGCGCCTCGGGGCTTCACGACATCACGGGCAACGCATCCTTCCGGCTCGCGGTCCACGACCGCGCCGTATCGGGGGAACTGTCGCTCCAGCGGCTCGGGTTCACGCTCGCGTCCTACGATGTCCCGGTGGCCGACCTTGAGGGGACGATACTTTTTGAGGATGGCCGCTGGCGGACCGAGCGGCTACGCGGGCTTTTGGGGAACGGCAAAACGGAACTCCGCGGCTCGGGCCCCCTCACCCCCTCGTTCGGCGGGCAGGCGACTCTCTCCATCACCAACGCCTCGCTACGGCACCGGCTCATCGGCCCCTTCTCCTTCTCCGCTTACCTCGATATCGCTCTCTCGGAAGGCGAAGAGACGCCGATGGTGAACGGCGACATCGAGATAAAGAACCTCCTTTATCGTGACGATCTCTCGTTCGATAACGAATTGGTGCGGTTCCTCTCCCGCCCCGCCGAGAAGACCGACGGCGAGGGAGCGCGGCTCAATCTCCGGCTGTTCGGCCGCAACAATCTGCGGGTGCAGAACAACCTGATAAAGAGCGACCTCGCCTTCGACGCTCGCCTCGGCGGCACGCTTGCCCATCCGACGCTGAACGGCGTCATGCAGTTCGGCAACGGTGAACTCATCTTCAAGCAGAACCGCTTCCCGCTCGATCGCGGGCTCATCACCTTCGAACCGGGCGAGCGCATATCACCCTTCCTCGACATACAGGGGACCACCCGCATCTACGCCCGGTCGAAGGAGACCGAATACAAGGCGGTGCTCACCATCACCGGCCCGCCCGACAACCTCGCCATACGACTCTCGACCGTGCCGCAACTCGAAGAGACGCAGGCCTATTCCCTGCTCCTGTGGGGCGATTTCTTCGACCCGACCCAGCCGGGCATCGAGAACCTCGCGCTCGTCGCGGTCACCGACATCATGGGGATATCGGAGGAGGTCAAGAAGAACTTCCGGCTCTCCCGCTTCGAACTGCTACCGCGCTATTCCGAGATAGATTATCAGACGGTCCTCAAGATCGTCGCCGAGAAGGAACTATACCCGTTCCTCGTCATGACGATAGAATCGAATCCCGCCGACCCCGCCGACCAGATGATCGGTTTCTCCTACCGGGGCTCGAACTTCGATCTGTCGCTCGACTGGAAATATAAGAACAAACTGGAAACGAACTACGGCGGGCTCGGGTTGAATCTGGCGCTCCGCTATCTGTTCGAGTAAGCGATGCGTAGCCTGTCGTTACTCATCCTCCTCTGGGCGGCGCCCCTGCTCGCCGACATCACGGTCGATCGCGTCGAATGGAAAAGCGACCTGCCGCTCGACGATTTCGCCCGGCTCATCAAGATAGAGCCGGGAACGCCGCTTTCGGTCAAAAGCGTCCGGCGCACCGTGCGCCTGCTCTACGCCACCGGTCGTTTCGAGCAGGTCGTCGTCACCCTGCTGCCCGGCCCCGCCCCGGAACGGCGGGCCATCTCCATCGCCGCGACACCGCTCCGCTTCATAGAGGACATCACCATTACCGGGAACGGCGCGCTGTCGGACAACCGTATAAAACTTGCCGGGAACCTGCGGCGATTCTCTCCTTTTTACGAATCGGGGCTCGAGCGCATCCGCGAAGAGATCCTCGCGGCCTATCGCGCCGAAGGCTATCCCGACGCCACGCTCAGCATCGAGGTGCGTAACCGCTCCGCCGCGGAGGTGGACATCCTTCTATCGATACAGGAAGGTGAACGGCGCCGGATAAAGAAGATACTGCTCACGGGGGAGGTCCTGTCCTCCGAACGACGCGAACTGGTCAACGATCTGACGCTGTCGAACGCCTTCGCGGCGCTCACCGACGAACAGGTCCGCACCATGCAGGAGCGGGTCGAGAACTACTATCGCGGCCGCGGCCACCTCGATACCGTCATCCGGCACCAGACACAGGAGGACGGCACCGTCGTGTTCACGGTACAGCGCGGCCCCCGCTATACGCTCTCGGTGACCGGCGCGAACAGTTTTTCCGCCGAAACGATCCGACGGGTCATCCGGCACATCGAAGGCTGGCATCGCAACAACGAAGCGGCGAACGACCGCGTCATATTGTTCTATCACGCCGCCGGATTCCCCGATGTCGCGGTCCGGACCGCACGGGTGGTCAAAGAACGGGGTGCCTTCGAGGAAACGCTCATCACCGTCTCGATCTCCGAAGGGACGCGCCGGTTCATCGACGGCATCGTGTTCAGCGGCGCTTTCGAGGAGAAGAGCGAAGATATCACCGCGCATATCGTCACCTATGTGGAGACCCGCCTTGATGCCGAGGATCTCCCGCCGGTGTCGCTCGACCGCACCATCGTCGGCGGCGGGTACCGCGACACCGATGGAACCCGCGTCACCACGCTCTCGCGCACCAACAAGGACCGCGCCTCCTTCCCCGACGCCCGCTATGTCGTGCCGGCGGCCTATCTGCCCGACATCGCGACGCAGGTCGTCGAGTTCTACACGGCGCGCGGCTATCTGCAGGCCAAAGTGCTCCGCCATGCCTTGACACGCGAGGGTGACCTGCTCTTTCTCGATATCGAGATCGCGGAGGGCGAACGCTCTCTGGTGAACTGGGTGGACATCTCCTCCGGCGACCCGGAACTCGATCGGGAGCTTCTTTCCCTGGTCGACGCCCGTTCCGGCATCCCCTTCACCCCGGCGTTCCGCGACGAGATCACGACGAAGATATCCACGCGGCTTCGCGAACTCGGTCGATTCTTCTCCCGCGTGACGGTGGAAACGGTCGCCGACGGCGCCCATGTGAGACTCCTGTTCCATATCGAGGACGCCTTCCCCGTACAGACCGGCGAGGTGGTCGTGAGCGGCAACATCATCACCGAAGGATCGGTCGTGCGGAAACTCACCCGTATCGCCGCCGGCGACCTTCTGACGAGCGATCTTCTCCGCGAAGCGCGGCAGGACCTGCTCGCGACCGGCGCGTTCGACACCGCCGAACTCACCGTCATGGACGAGGACTCCCCCGAACACATGAAGGACATCGTGATCACGGTCATCGAGGCCTGGCGCTACCGCCTCGAGATCGGCGCCGGCGTCGCGACCGACGAAGGCGGCCGGCTCTTTGGATCGTTCGAATACAAGAATGTGCTCGGACAACTCTTCTCCCTGCGCCTCTCCTACAAACTCGCCCACAAGATCCCGTGGTTCATGAACAGCGCGTTCGAGGACTACTTCCTGCACGACCTCTCGTTCTTCGAGCGGTTCGACCGCGTCGTGAACGGCTCCATCGCCTTCCCCGACCTCTACTTCCTCCCCTTCTCGCTCGCCTTTCAGGCCGAAGCGTTCCACATCCATGATTCGCGCACCGCGAGCGGGCTTCCCTACCTGCTCGACAAGAACGGCATGCTACTTTCCTTCTACAAGCGGTTCGGCGAACATTTCGTCCTCTGGGTGAACACCGAACTCTCGCGACAGGACGAGGAGGAATACAAGGAACTGTACGATGAGACGACCGCGAGCAACACGGTCTCTCTCGAACGGTCGACCCGCTACCTGCTCAGCCCCGAAGTGGAGGGCTGGGCCGACTACCGCAACAGCCCGGTAAGCCCCGACCGTGGGTTCAAGATCGGCCTGCGGATCCGCAATGTCTCGTCGCTTGCCGGCGACAACACGCAGTACACCCTGCTCGAGAACTACGCCTCGGTCTACCTGCCGCTCCAGTACCGCCGCTCCGCCTCCGGCGAATACCTGCCGCGCGACACCGTTATCTGGCATTCCTTCCTCCGGTACGGCGCGCTCCTGCTTCACGACGGCATGCTGAGCGCCGACGATACGCTTAAACTCGGGGGCTCGACCTCGGTGCGCGGTTTCGCGCAGAACTCCATCATCCCGGCGGACGACACCGACGGCGACCCGCAGGGCAAATACTACCTGTTCCTGCGCAACGAACTGCGACTGAAGATACAGGATCACCTGTACTTCGTCGCCTTCTTCGATGCCGGGAACCTATGGGAGGACATCCGTCAGGTCGGCGCAGGCGACCTGCTCCGCTTCGGCACGGGCGGCGGGTTCATGTACGCCTCGCCGATCGGGAGCATCCATCTGCAGGCGGGGGTGAACCCCTTCCCGCGCGAGGACACGACGCGGGGCTACCGCGAGGATCTCTGGAGTTTCCACTTTTTCATATCGTCGTTCTGACCGACGCGGCATCAACCGGCGATAAGGGATCCTATCCTTTTTTTCGCGTAGGCCAGCCCTTCATCGATGAAGGCGCGGTCGAACGGACCGGTCGGCGCGGGCGTTTCGAAGATACGGCCCGGTTTAGGCAGCGTATCGAAGTTGAACCCGTGTTTTATCTTGAACGCGTATTTGTCGCGGTAGATGGTCTTCCCGAGCGCCAGTATCTGCTCGTCGTTCAGGGAATAGCCGGCCACCGCAAGCGACTCGCGGACCACTTCCGGCGTATAGACACCCCGGGCGAACAGGCAGATGCAGAGGCTCGTGAGTATCTGCCGCCAGCATTCCTCCTTGATCAGTTCATCGACGATCTGCGGCGGTGTCAGCGCCTTGCCGCTCTTTATCGCGTTCTGGTCGAGGCTGTAGCCGGCGTTGTCGAGATGACTGTGACGCGTCCCGAGCAGGAAGCCGAGATAACTCGCCGGTCCGGTCGGATAGCCCGGCATCTCGTTGCCACCGAAGGCGAGCGCGTAATCGGCGCCGCCATAGACCGATGCCGCGTGAGCCGCCCCCTTCGCGAGCGCCTTGTAGAACTCGTTCGGCTGATTGACGAGGTGTTCCATCGCCTGTATGTAGGTCTTCCAATCGCCCCATGCCAACTTGAGGCCGAGCGTCTCCTTCTCGCCGATAAGGCCTTTCTCCTGCGCCTCGGTGGCCCACGCGAGGCAGACGCCCGCCGACATCGAATCGACGCCGACCTTCTCCACCTCGTCTATGAGCAGTAACATCCCGTCGGGGTCGCCGATCCCCAGCATCGAACCGAGCGCGTAGATCAGTTCCCAGTCGTAGCCGACCATCGTCGTCTTGTAGAAATAGGACTCATTCTCGTAGGGCTCGCGGACCGCCGCGATATGGATACAACCGACCGGGCAGTGGGCGCAGGCGAGCCGGCGGCCGAGATACTTCGCGGCGAGCGATTCGCCCGATATCGCCTCGGCGTGCTCGAAACTTCCGCTCTGCAGGTTGCGGGTCGGCATCGCTTTCAGCCCCTGCATCGTCCTCACATTCCCAGCGGTGCCGAGGTCATGATATTTCTTCATGACGGGCGATTCGACCGCCGCCTTGAATATCGTGTCGTAGAGGTCGCGGTATCTCTTCTTGTCCTCGACCGGTATCGACCGCTCGCCCGATATGACGAACGCCTTGATGTTCTTGCTCCCCATCACGGCACCCATCCCGAGCCGGCCGAAGTGACGGTAGGTCTCGGTGGTCGCCGAGCCGAAGGCGACCTTGTTCTCGCCGCCACGGCCGATGCGGATGATGGAGCGGACCCCCGCCCCCGGTTCGCCGGCGCGGATAATGGAACCGGCGGTGAAAAGACTCTTCATCCCCCAGATCGAGGTGGCGTCGCGGAAATGGACCGTCGAGCCGTGGATCGCCACATAGACCGGCAGTTCGGAGGCGCCGGTGATGACGACAGCGCCGTAGCCCGCCATGCGGATCGCCTGCGCCGCACGGCCACCGGCGTGGCTTTCGCCGAGGTTCCCGGTGAGCGGCGACTTGAACATGGCGACCGTCTTCGAGGCGAGCGGGAACAAGCCGGTGAGGGGACC
>JAKLFG010000008.1 GCA_022711315.1 bacterium
TTCGAGCTTGCCCTCCCTCGCCTCGGCGATGAGGGCCCGTATCTTGGCGGTGTCCACCGTCGGCAGTTCGAAGTTCTCGGGGGCCGGCTTGGCGGTGTGGAGCGTCTTCGCTATGGCGTTGCCGAGCACCACCTCGTCGGGAAAGTTGATCCGTCCCTTGCCGAGGAATTCGGCCACCTCGTCGGCGGCGTTGATGATGGAGGGGAGCACCGGGAATATGGGCTTTTTGCAGATCTTCATCTTCTCGTCGAGCACGCGGTAGGCGTCGTACACCGGGAAAAGACCGGGCGACCCGAATATCACCACCATCCCGTCGATGTCGTTGAACTTGTGTTCGCAGGCGTCGATGATCTCGCCCAGTTGTTGGGCCGAGCCGGTGGCGAGAAAGTCTATCGGGTTGGCGACCGACGAGCCGGGATAGAGTTTCGCGAGCAGTTCCTTCGCCGCGTCGCCCTCGAGATGCGGCACCTCGAGCCCGTTGTTGGAAAGCGAATCGGTGAGCATGACGGCGGGGCCGCCGGCGTGGGTGATGATGGCGATGTTCTTCCCCTGCAACTCTTTGTGCATGAAGACCGACGCGACCGCGACCAGTTCCTCGCGCCCCGCGCACCGGACGATGCCCGCCTTGCGGAAGAGCGCCGACACGGCGGCGTCGGGGCTTGCCAGCGCGCCGGTGTGGGACGATGCGGCGCGGCTCCCGGCTTCAGACGATCCCGATTTTATCGCGGCGATGCGGCACCCCTTGCGGATGAGACTGCGGGCGTGCTTGAGGAGCATGGCCGGTTTCTTCACATCCTCGATGTAGAGCAGTTTCACGCGTGACGAGGTCTTCGGATCGAACGATTCGTCGAAGTGGGCGAGCACCTCCTCGACGCCCAGTTGCGCCGAGTTGCCCACCGACCAGATGCTGGAGAACGACAGCCCCTTGGGCATGCCCGCCTCCATGATGAAGACCGCCGTGGCGCCGGAGCCCGAGGCGAAGTCGCACCCCAGCGGGTCGAGCCGCGGTATCGGGGTGGTGAACACGCCGGCGTAGTGGGTGGTCAGCACGCCGATGCAGTTGGGGCCGACGAGCGAGCCGCCGACCGACTCTATCTTTTTCACGATGGCCTTTTCGAGTTCGCGGCCCGCCGCGCTCTCTTCGGAGAAACCCGCCGAGAGGATGATAAAGCCCTTCGTCCCTTTCTGGTCGGCGAGTATCGTCACCGTTTCGAGACAGAACTTCGCGGCGATGGCGATGATGGCGAGATCGACCTGCGGCAGATCGGCGACCGATGCGTGGCAGGCGATGCCCTGCACCTCCTTCTCCTTCGGGTTGACGGCGTAGATCGGTCCCTTGAATCCGGCGTCCTTGAGGTTCTTCAGCACCTTGCCGCCCGGCTTGGCCAGTTCGTTCGAGGCGCCGACGACGACGATGCTCTTCGGTTCCAACATCTGACGACTGATCATGGGTGACTCCTCACGGAAAGTTAGTGAGCGCGCTTCAGGGCATCCTAAACGGTTTTTCTGAGCGCGTCAAGAAGCGAGGCTGAAAACGGGATGGCGGTGCGCCGCGAGGTTCACGAGCCCGCTCACGAACTGGCCGTAGGTCCTGCCGGTCGCGGCGGCGGCGAATACGGTGCTCGTCTCGGGGGAAAGATCGGCGTTGGGGTTGATGTCGAGCACATAGAAGGTGTCGCCGCGCAGGCGCAGGTCGATGCGGGCGTAGTCGCGGCACCCGATGGCCTTGTAACTGCCGACGGCGAGTTTCTCCAGTTGGCGCAGTTGGCCGCCGTCGAGCGCGGCGGGCACGGTGAGTTCTATCTTTTCGAAATCCTCCGAGCCGGGCTTGAACTTCGAATCGTAGGTGCACAGGTGGCGGTGCGTTTCGGCGAAGGCGGAGAAGTTCATCTCGGCGGGAGGCAACATCTCAAGTTTTCCGTTGCCCCAGACGGTTGCGTGTATCTCGCGCCCCTCGATGAAATCCTCGATGATCGCCGGTTGCTTGTATTTCTTCTCGATGTAGGCGATGCGGGTGCGCAGAGCCGCGCGGTCCATGACCACCGCGTCGGCCGTCACGCCGGCGCTCCCGTGCTCGCGCGACGGCTTGACGATGGCGGGAAAGAGATCCCACCGGTCAGCCTCTTCGGAGGCGACGATCTCGCCGCGCGGGGTGGACACGCCCTTTTCCTGCAGTATCTGCTTGACCTTCATCTTGTCCCACGAAAGCGCGAGCACCTCGGAGGACGAACCGGTGTAGGTAAAGGAAAGTTCTTCGAGCAACGCCACCACATCGACCTCGCTCTTGGGCTGGGTCGGTATCTCCTCGCACCAGTTGAGGACGATGTGCTTTTCGGGATCGTATGGCTTCAGCCGCTTCTCGATGTCGGGCGACCGCACCGGCAGATCGATGACCGGATGACCCTCGGCCATCAGCGAGTCGCTCATCGTCTTCACATCCTTCAGCACCTCTTCGACAGCGGGCGCGTCCCAGCGCGGGTCGATGTTGTGAAGGAGTATGACGGGTATATCTGTCCGGCGTAACGCCTGTTTCATGCAGACCCCCGCTTGTCCGTAAAGCCAGTCGCAAGGCCGGGCTCAGCGTAACACGCGGAGGTTCTACCGATGATCTGTGTTATGAGTTTTGAACTGTGAGCGTCATTCCTACTCATAAAAAAAATATATAAGATTCTTTTTCCTCATGTCAATTTTTAATCCGTGTTTTTTGAAAAAAAATTCACTCGATACCCGCAGCCGCTCCTCTTTCGCTGTCCGATGAGTGTCCTTTTTGCCGCTCCACGGAGGAGGTGTCAACCGCTCTTGGCATGGCTAAAAATGAGAAAATAACGCGATGCGGACAAGGTGAGAGGGACACCGGGCGTCCCGGTGGGGGAGTAGCGATCCTCGACATCGGACAACTGATCTGATCGTTTGACTTCACGCTTGACACCCGATACCATCGACGACGAAGTAAGAAGAGAGATCAATGTCGGAACGCATCTGTTACACCATCGGTCATTCGGACCACCCCCTTCCCGAATTCATCGCGTTACTCAAAAAACACGCCATCACCTGCCTGTGCGACATCCGCTCGATCCCTTACAGCAAACGCCACCCCCAATTCAACGCCGAGAATCTCAAAGCGGAACTGCCCAAGCACCGCATCCGCTACCTCTACCTCGGCAAAGAACTCGGCGGTCGCCCCGAACCTTCTGCCCGCCCTGTCAAGGGAGGGGAGGGTGGGTTTTCTCACGGCATCTCCCGCATCGTTGAAGAACTGGCGAACGGCGAGACGATCGTCCTCATGTGCGCGGAGAAGGATCCCGCCGACTGCCACCGTTCATCGCTGGTCGCCCCGGCGCTCATCGAGGCGGGAATCGCGGTCCGTCACATCCGCTATGACGGGGAACTGGAAAAGGAACAATGCCGACTTTTTCCTTCTCCCTGTTGAGGGAGAAGGCAGGGATGAGGGTCTGCCGTGGAACACCCTCACCTCGGTCCTCTCCCTCCATAGGGCGAGGAAGTAATGTGAATGGCTCGCGATCAGAGCACCATCTTGACGCCCGGCAGATCGCGTGCGGCGGCGAAGAGCCGGTCGAAGATATCTTTTGAAGCGACCGTCACCGGGATGGTGAGGCAGTAGTATTTGCCGCCCTGTGAAGGCCGCACGGCCGCCGTTCCCGCCGGTACCGCGAGCGTCCCGCACAGTGTCTTCAAGGCCGCGATCGCCTCCTGTTCGGGCATCGTGCCGTTCACGAAGAGTTTTAGGTCGAACTTCACCGGGAACTTGATCTCGGCGCCGCCGAAGACATCGTCGCTTTTTATCCGCGTATCCATGAGCGGACCGCCTTATTCGGTCGAGATGTTCATCGTCTGGAAACTCGACAGCGGGTATTCCTGCCCGGCGTTGTAGAAGGTGTAGATGCCAGCGTAGGTCGAAAGATCGAGCGAAACGCAGTTGCCGCCCGACCTCACATAGCCCGTGCCGCCGCCGTAGACCGATCCCACTTGGAATACATGGCCCGGGCGGGCGCATTCATCGTAGGTCACGCCCCACGACGCGACCGCGCCGCACCCGACGGCCACCATGAACAGCGGCGTCGTGCAGGAGGAGTTCGCGTAGTAGGAGGCGTAGAGGATGGGCGTCGGGATACAGCGGTACAGTCCCTCGGCTGTCTGCGCGAAGGCGCAGTCGGTCCCTATCTGATTGTCGTACCAACCGAAGAACTGCTTCGCGCCGTCGGGCGTTTCGCCGAACCTGGCGCGGATGCGGGATCCCGACTTGTAGAGCCGCAGGGGGTCGTCCTCCTCGCCGCCCTCGTCGGGCGTCTCGCCGCCGTCGGGTTGCTCGTCGTCGGCTACCTGTCCGTCGGGCCACTGCTGATCGTCGGGCGTTGCGCCGTCAGGCCACTGCTGATAGTCGGGGGCCGTCCCGTCGTACGCCGGATCGTCGGTGTTCGTCGAGCCGTCGCTCGTCGAGCCGTTCTCGTCGGTCGTCGAGCCGTTCTCGTCGGGGATTTCGTCGCCCACGGTCGTGCCGTCGCAGGAGGCCAGAAAGGCGCAGGCGAAAAGTAACGGAAGCCACTTCGTCATGGTATCCTCCCTCGGTGAAAGACGACGGGAGCATACACCGCCCGCCGCCAATAGGCAAGGTTACCCCCTCCCTCGCGCGCCCGAACATTTAATTTTACAAAAGGCGACGAATTTAGTATAAAGACCAGCCGACCGACTTTTTTGAGAGAGGGTCAATGCTCATCCCGTTCGACCGGAATGTACTCTATGTGCAGAAGATACCGGGCCGCTACATCTTCTCGCTCCTCAACGACCTGTTCCGCTACGAGAAGGACATATCGGGCTACCTGTTCTGCGCCGCGCCGGGGCTTGTCGGCTATCTGTTCTTCAAGAACAGCAAACTGCTGAGCGCCGCGGCGTTCCAGTTCCCCGGCGGTGCCGGCATGCTCCAGCCGATATCGTTCCGCCACTTCATCGAGCACGAGGACATCGACATCTACGCCAATGTGGTCGAGGAGGCGACGATACTCGAGAATCTCCACCGCTTCTTCGCGTCGGCCTGTCTCCTGCACGCGCCGGTCACCGTCGTCGACGCCGGGAAATGCCTCGCGGCGCTTGCCGACGAGGGCTTCACCGGCATGGCGGGCTTCCAGCAGGGGATGGTGATGAACATGGCCTTCTACGACCGCGGCCGGTTCCGCTATTTCCTCTATTACCACCCCGACACCAAATCCTACGCCTACGAGAACGATCAGGCGGTGTTCGCCCGCTATGTCGAACTCCTGCCGAAACTCACGCCGGTGCTCACCACGCGCGATTTCCGCGTCAAAGGCAGCGCCGACGGCATCAACGATATCGTGGTCTCCCAGCAGAAGGACCTCATCGTGAACCTCCTGCTCGGCTATTTCGACATATTCGATATCCTGCTCCAGATGCTCAACGACCGCCAGCCGCCGGCGCAGGTCGCCCAGTCGGTCAACCTGATGTTCGACCAGTTGCGCGAGAAGTACGATCCGCTGTACCGCAACATCGGTTTCTCGCCCGACACGCGGTCGGTCAACTGGATGGACATACTCGACGACCGCAAGTATGTGCCGCTTCAGTACCGGTTCGAGCACTACCACCTCTACATCGACGAGATATGGAAACGGCTCCTCAACCTGCTCGCCGCCGCCGGGGGCGACGCCGCCGTTACCGAGATCCGCGAGAAGATAACGAAGTACCTGTCGCTCGTCGATAAGGACGAGCGCGAGATAAAGAGGATGCTGTACCGGCTCGAACAGCAGTGCGAGAAGAAAGGATAATACGGATCCCCGATAAGGAGAACAGGCGTCATGGGGCTCAAGATCATCGTCGAGAACGATCGTAGCGAACTGTCCGTTCACGAATTCAACGCCGGGCTCATCACGGCCGGCCGCGCGCCCGACAACGATCTGGTCCTGCCGGAACGGAATGTGTCGCGCCACCATTTCCAGTTGGAACTCCTTGACAAGCGCATCGTCATCGAGGACCGCGGGAGTTACAACGCCAGTTTCGTGAACGGCAAGGAGATCGCGGGCAAGGTCGAGATAGCGGTCGGCGACATCATCGCGGTCGGCGACTACAGCATCTACCTTGATCAGGACGACGAGGAGGAGGGGGGCGCGTCGCTCTCCCGCGAGATAGACGCGTCGCCGAAGATCGCCGAGACCGATCTGTTGATGGCCAAGAACGGCGTCATCGGCGGTCGGGTGTTCGCGGTCAAGGGGGCCGAGACGGTCATCGGGTCGCACGCCGGGGCCGATGTGTACCTGTGCCGTCCCGACATTCCCGATGTGTATGCCAAGATCATCTTCGACGGCAACATCTTCCTGCTCATCCGCGGCGTTCGCGACAAGGACCATCCGCTCATCGTCAACGGCATGAAGATAGAATCGATAGACCTGCGCCATGGCGACGAGGTGCAGGTGGCCGACTTCCTGTTCGACTACATTGAGAAAGGGCAGGAGTACAACCCGTACCAGTACCTCATCGCGGCCGACGAGGAGCGCCGCCGCCGGCTCCGCGAGGATCTCGACGAGAAGAAGATACGGTCGCTCCGGGACGAGGATGAGGTGACCGAGGTCACCAAGCGGGCCGAGAAGACGCGGCAGGTCGTCCGGTCGCGCCGGTCGCTGCTCATACTCCTGCTGCTTTCGGCGGCGATACTGCTCGGGGTGACGATACTCGCGAAGAGCGGGTACCTGCCGATAGATCTGCCGGCTTTTTTTCAGTCTTTGTTCTGACACGGGAGCGATAGCCCGATGGACGGGAACACGGGATTGCGGGCCGCCTACTGGGAAGGTGACGAGTATGTGGTCCTCGATCAGTTGGAACTGCCCGGACGCGTAAGTCACCTGCGACTGACGAGTCCCGCCGCGGTGCGCGAGGCGATCGTGTCGATGCGCCTGCGCGGCGCACCGCTCATCGGCGCGGCCGCTTCGGCCGGCGCGGCGCTCGCCTTCCGCGGCGCCGACGCGCCGCTCCCGCGACCGGTCGTCGCGTCGGTCTGCGCGTCGCTTGCTTCGGCGCGCCCGACGGCGGTCAACCTGACGGCGGTGTTGGACGAGATGCTTTCGTTCTACGACGCCGAGGTCGCCGGGTGTGCCTCGGGCGCCGCCCAGTTCGCGCTGATGCAGCGCCGGTCGCTCGAACTGCACTGGCGCGACCGCGACCGCAACCGCCGCATGGCGCGCCACGGCGCCGACCGGCTCCGCCGCCTCCTGCCCGGCCGGAAGTTGCGCGTGCTGACCCACTGCAACACCGGCGCGCTGGCGACCTGCGGGTATGGAACGGCCCTCGGCGTGATACGGGCGCTCCACGAGGACGGCGCGCTGGAGATGGTGTGGGTCGACGAGACCCGGCCCTACCTGCAGGGTGCCCGGCTCACCGCGTTCGAATGCGCCGAAGAGGGCATACCGCACACCGTCATCACCGATTCGACCGCGGCTTTCCTCATGGCACGCGGCATGGTCGACGCGGTGATCGTGGGCGCCGACCGGATGGCGCGCACCGGCGATGTCGCGAACAAGATAGGCACCTATGGGCTCGCGGTGTCGGCGCGACACCACGGCATCCCGTTCCTCGTGGCCCTGCCGGTCGAGAGTTTCGACGCGCACGCCTCCTCGGGGGACGCCATCGTCATCGAAGAGCGGTCCGACGACGAACTGCTCGTATGCAACGGTCGCCGCGTCGCGCCGGTCGGCACCCGCGGCCTCCATCTCGGCTTTGATGTGACGCCGGGCGCTCTGGTGAGCGCGGTCGTCACAGAACACGGTGTCTTGGAAGGACCGATACAGGAGGAGCATCTTGCGGTTTTCATGGATCATCGGGCTCGCGGCGGCGATCGCCCTTGAGACCGCGTGCGCCTCGTTCGATGGCGCGACGCGCGATCGGGCGACGGCGTCCCAGCGGACGGCGCGTGAACTGTATCTCGGCGACTGGGTGAAGGCGGTCGAGGCGGCGCAGGCCGCCGTCGATGCCGCGCCGGACGAGGCCGAGGTCGCTTCGTTCATCGTGGGCGAGGCGCTCTATCTCGCCGGTGACCACGAGGCGGCATTCCCGCATCTTCTGCGGACCCTGCGCGGTCGCGATCCTATTGCCGCGCTCGCCGCGCTCCACCTCATCCGCGACCTCTATGTGAGCCGTGGCATCGCGGGCGACATCGCCGCGACGCGCCCCGCGTGCGCCAACGACCTCTGCCGCGCGGTCATAGCGGCCGAAGCGTGGGAATGGGCCCATGTCATGCAACGGCCGTGGGACGAGCGCCGCCTGCGCGCTGAACTGCATGCTCCGCACACCTTTCGCCTGTTCCGCGCCGCCGGCGCCTCCGCGTTCCGCGATCTTTCCGGAACGACGCCCGAGGAGGAGGCCTATCTCGCCGGCGCGCCCTTCCCGACGACCGAACTGCGCATCGTCACTTTTGAGGAGGCGGGGCCGTCGTTGAACCTGCGCAACTATTTCTCGCCGATCGGCAACGCGGTCTTTTTCGCCGCCGGAGAACTTTCGCTCCCGGAGGATGGCCCGGTCACCATCCTGCCCTATATCACCGTGCCATTCCGGCTCTATGTGGACGGGAAACTCGTCATGGAACGGGACGCCGACCGGTTCTCTCTGGGGCTCGTCGCCGCCTCGGCGCGGCTCACGCTCGCGAAGGGAAAACACTCGGTGCTCCTGAAGCTGGCGCCCTATCTTTCCGAGGACGCGATATTTTCGATAGCCTTCCACACCGACGGGGCGGCGATCCCCGAGACCGACGGCGACGATCCCTCCACGCCCAAGGATGGCGACGACCTGTTCGCGCTTCACCTGCGGCTCATGGCGCGCGACCTGCTCTACGGCGATGTCGGCATACCTCAGTGGGAGGAGGCCTACGCCTCGTCCGACGGCAGTCGTTCGCCCGCCCTGCTTTTTCAGGCGGCCCGTGCCTACCGGCGATCGGGTGATGAACAGCGCGCCGCCTCGGTGCTTTCCTTTCTCTCCGGCTCTTTTCCCGACCTGATACTGATCAAAAGCGAACTGATCGATATCTACCGCAATCTCGGCGATGACGACGGCGCCCGCCGCGTCCTTGCGTCGGAAGAGGGGCGCGACCGGTCCGAACTGCCGTGGCTTCTGCGCCGTGGCGACACCTATTACGATAAGAAGTGGTACGCCGCCGACCTCGCGAACGCCGAGGAACTGGTGGCGCGCTACCGGCACCACCCGGTCGCCTACTACTACCTTTCCGATTCCTGGCAGGGGATGGGGAATATCGCCAAGGCGGCCGCGGTGCGCCAGAAGGCGGTCCGGCTCCTGCCGAACTACCAGCCGACGCTTTCGCGGCTCGCCGATCTGTATCGTGAACTGGGGAAGATCCCCGAACTCCTCACGACACTCCGCCACCTGTTGGCGCTGGACCCGCACCATCTTGGGTTCAACCGGATGCTCGGCGAGGCCTACCTCGCGGACGGTCGCTGGGAGCGTGCCCTGCAGACCTTCCAGCGGGCGCTCGAACGGAATCCCGAGGCGGCGGAACTCTGGGCGCTCGCGGGCGACGCCGCGATGCTTGCCGGTGAGCGGGACACCGCGGTAACGGCGTTCCGGCGCGCATGGGAACTGGCGCCCGAATCGCGCGAATACGCCGAGCGGCTCGATTCGGTGGGGGAGACGACATCCGATTTCTTCGTGCGGTACGCCCTGTCCGACGGGGCGGTCGACGAGAAGATCGCGGCCTACCGCAGGGCGCGCGACACCTATCCGCAGAAGTATGCCATCGTCTATGACGAGGGGCTCCAGCACCTGCACTACAGCGGGAGCGTCCGCTCGCGGTTCCGCATGACGATAGCGCTGAACAACGAGGAGGGGGTACGCGAGTTCGCAACGGTCGCCAACTACGGCCGCGTGGTGTCCGCCCGCGTCGTGAAGCCGGATGGCACGGTGCTGCCGACATGGCGCGCCGACGCGAAGAACCTCTATTTCCTCGAAACGGCGCCGGGCGATGTCATCGATTTCGTCATCGAGTCGCTCCAGGGGCCGCGCTCGTGGCTCGGCGGGACCGATTTCCGTTGGTTCTTCGCCTCCGAGGGGGTCTATAATCTCCACAGCCGTCTCGTGATACTCGCTCCGAAGGATCTCAAACTCCTGTTCCACCTGCAGGGACCGGCGTCCCGGTCCGAACCGGAGGACAAGGACGGCGCGGCCTATGTGTTCGAGACCCGCGGCACCTACCAGCCCTCCCGCGAGGAGGCGATGCCGCCCTTCATGGACGAGGTGCCCTTCCTTGCCTATACCACCGTTCCCTCGTGGGATGATTTCAGCCGTTGGCAGGCGGTGTTCCTCCGCGAGCAGACGGAGAATTCCGCAGAGATAGAACGGCAGGTCATGGCGCTCGTGCAGGGTAAGGATGCCGACGGTCGGGTGCAGGCGCTCCGCGACTGGGTCGCGCGGGCCATCGGGTACCTTTCGGACGACCGGGGTATCGACAAGGTCAAACCGGAGAAGACCACCGCCGTGTTCACCCAGCGGTCGGGCGACTGCAAGGACAAGGCGCTCCTGCTCAAACTTATGCTCGCCTACGCCGGCATCGAGTCCCGGTACGCGTTGGTGAAAAGCAGGGCGGGGGGTGCGCTCATGCGCGGCCTTCCCTCCATGCAGTTCGACCATGCGGTCGTCTACATCCCGCCACAGGAGGGCGTGGCGGCCGGCTATTTCGTCGATCCGACGGCGAGTTACGATCACTACCGCGCGCTGAATCCCGAGATCGAGGGGACCGACGCCTTCGTCGTGGACGAAAAGACCGGCCGGTACGAGTTCGTGCCGCTCCTGTCCGGGTTGACGGCCTCCGTCGCGCTCGATATCGGTGCCGACGGCGCGGCGAAACTCACGCTGACCGGCGCGGCCGCGTCGAACGGCCGGTTCCGCCATGCCGCCGACGGCGACCCGTTCTCTTATTTCTCCTCGCTCATAACGCGGCTGGCCGGCGCCCCGGTCACGGTCTCCCAGTGCACCCTCGCAAGCGATGCGTATGCCGAGCCGCTGGAAGTGGCCTGTGCGGCCCAGCCCTTCGTCCCGGCGCTTGCCGCCGCTCTGTTCGGCAAACTGGTCGAACCGTCCGAGCGGCGCTATGCGGCGCTTCTGGGCGATCGCGTCGGCAGGTGGAAGGTCACGGTGCGCGGGGTCGCCGGCCCCGATACGGTGTGGTCGGTGCAGAACGAACTGTTCGAATGGCGCGCCGCGCCGATCGAAGGGGGCGGCGTGGAACTGACGATAGACCTGCGCCGGACGCGCATAGAGCCGGCGGAGTATGCGGCCTTCCGCGCGGCGGTGGCGGCGGTGATGGAAAAGGAACGGGCCCTCAAGGGGGTACAGCCATGACGAAGGTGGTATCGACATTCTCGGCCAAGGGCGGCACCGGTACCTCGGTGATGACGGTCAACCTCGCCGTCTATCTCGCGCAGAAGGGCAAAAAGGTCCTGCTCGTCGATGCGGCCCCCAACGGCGGCACGCTGCATACCTATCTCAACATCCCGAGTTGGGAGGTCTCCCACGCCGTCCCCGATTTCTTCTCGATACTGCCGCTCATAGACACCGACTATCCCAACCTCAAGTTCTTCTCGTCCCTCCGTTCCCCGCAGAAGGGGGTAGGGGTATCGGAATATCTGGTGAAATGGGAGACTGAACTCAAGAAGGGCGCGTTCGATATCATGCTCATCGACATGGGATCCCACCTCGATCACGATCTCGTGGCGACCGCCCAACTGTCCGATTTCAACATCCTGTTCGTCGGTGCCGACCCGGTCAGCATCGAGAAGGCGAACTATCTGTTCCGTCTGCTGTTCTCGACCCAATTGGAGGCGCTGACACAGCGGCTCGACCTCAATCCCGTGTTGCAGAATATCCAGCGGACACGGTCGGAATTCCTCTTCTCGGCGCGAAATCTCCTGCTCGCTCTTTCGGAAGAGGTCCCGAAGATGCGCCGCCATTTCGCCGAGATGGTGCATCGCCTGCGCATCGGCGTCGTATTCAACGGCGTGCGGACCTCGGCCGAGGCAGAACTCAAGGACATCTACCCGCTCCTCATCCGCAACTACTACGGGTTCGACCTCAAGAGTCTCGGCGATGTCCTGTTCTCCGATGTGTTCGTCTCCTCCTCGCAGGGGTCCGCCCCGATGGTGGTGAGCGAGCGCGGGGGAGAGTTCATCGAGATGCTCGACACCATCGCGGGGAGGCTCCTGTCGCTCATATCGAAACGCGACCCCTTGCAGTCGGCCCCCTTCCTTCCGCTTACCTACTACGAGATGCTCGGCGTCCAGCGCGGGTCGAGTGCGCAGGATATCCGTACCCAGTACGAGAAACTCCGGGCCGTCTATTTCTCGCAGAGCCCGCTGATGCGCGAGATGTTCGACACCGACAACCTGTTCGTCTACGCCCGCTTCCTCGAGAGCGTCTATCAGAATCTGATGGATCCCGAGATAAAGCGTGAATACGACATGAGCGGCGGCGCGGTCCCCGAGACGCTCGAACAGTCGCTTCCCGAAGGCTTCGATCTGCGCGAGGTCATCCGGAAATACCAGCGGCAGAAAAAAAGCGCCCATAAGGTCATCAAACGCGATGTGTTCGGTCGCGAGGCCGACCCGGCTCCCGGCACCGAAGAACCGGTCGAGCGGCGCGAGGTGAACGAACTGTTCGAACGGTACCGCGGTCGCACGCTGACCGGCGCGGAGCTCAAGGCGTTCCGCGAAGAACTGGGCATAACGCTCAAGATGGTGGCGGAAAAGACCCGCATATCCCAGACGCTTCTGCAGGCGATAGAGAGCGACGACCCGCATAGGATGCCCGCGCCGGCCTATCTCAAGGGCTTCCTGAAGAGTTATTGCCGGACGCTTCGTCTTTCCGAAGACAACACCGAACGCGTCGTCGCCGACATCACCGAGCGGGCGATCAGGCCTACGGCGAAAGAGGAGGGCCCCACCCATGCTTGAGAGATTCGGCGATTACCAACTCATCCACAAGATAGCGACCGGCGGCATGGCCGAGATATTCCTCGCCAAACATGTCCATTCCCCCGCCACCAGCATGCCGATCGCGATAAAGCGGATCCTGCGGAACTTCAGCGCCAACCAGACCTTCATCAAAATGTTCCTCGCCGAGGCGCGTATCATCTGTAACATCGTCCACGAGAACATCGTCCGGATATACGATTTCGGGAAGGCCGACGAGTCCTACTACATCGCCATGGAGTATGTGTTCGGTCAGAACCTCGGCCAACTGACGAACAAGTATCTCCAGAAGGGCAAGATCCTGCCGGTCGAGGTGGTCGTCGAGATAGCGGTGGCGGTGCTGGGCGGGCTCGATTTCGCCCACAACACCCGCGATCGCAACGGCAATTTCCTCAAGGTCGTCCATCTCGACATGAACCCCAACAACATCCTGCTCTCGTATGACGGCAAGATCAAGATCGTCGATTTCGGCATCGCCAACGCCGTCTACACCAAGGTGCTCAAGAACGACCTGCGCACGGTGCAGGGGACCTATGGCTATCTTTCGCCCGAACAGTGTCAGGAAAAGGATCTCGACCGCCGGAGCGACCTGTTCAGTTTCGGCGTCATCCTCTACGAACTGCTCTCCGGCAAGCCGCTCTTCAAACATCTCGACTCGGATGCGGCGATACTGCATGCCATCGTCCACAACGATGTGCCGCCGGTGCATACCGTCAACCCCGAGGTGCCGCGCGAACTCGGCTTCATTCTCCAGAAGGCGCTTCAGAAGACGCGGGAGCGCCGCTACGGGAGCGCCGCCGAGATGCTCGACGACATCAAGCGGTTCCAGAGCATGCGCGAACTCAATCCGCAGGTCGATACCCTGCCCGCCATCCTCAAACGGGAGTTCGCGGCCCACTTCATCAAGATGACCAAGGTGCTCGAAAAGGCGCAAACCGCGTATCTGGTCGACGAGATATTCAAAGATATCGGAGAGATAGAGCAGATAGATCTCAACGAAAAGATCCGCATCCAACAAGATGACCGGAGCCGGCGCCCCGCGGAGCCGGAGGAGCCGGAGGAGGACATCAAGAGAGGGTGGAAGTGGCCGATCCTTATCTCGTTCGGGGTCCTCGTGCTTTTCTTCACGGGACTTGGCGTGTACCTCTTCTTCCCCTTCAAGAGCGAGACGGTGACGGTCTTCATTTCCTCGCGGCCGACCGAGGCCGACATCTATCTTGACGGTCGCGAGAGCGGGAGCATGACGCCGGCCGAGATGACGCTTACGAAGGGGCGCACCTACATCTTCGAGTTCCGCAAGGGCGATCTGGTCGCCGAACTGCCTTTTACGCCGGGCGACAAGCCCGAAGACAACAAGATATTCGTCGAACTGAAGGGGAAACAGCCATGAGCAGGGGCGTGCTCCTGTTCGTCAGGGGTGACGGGAAACGCTCGGACGAGATCGCGCGGGCCGTTGCGCTCGTCAGGGACATCGCGACCGAACTGGGGCGCCCGGTCCTCATATCGCCCGACAAGACCTTTGACCTCGGCCTCATCGTCGCGGTCGGTGGCGACGGCACCTTTCTCGACGCGAGCCACGAGGCGCTTTCGCTCGATGTTCCCATCGCCGGGGTGAACGCCGGAAGTCTCGGGTTCCTGACCGAGATAACGCCGGATGAGCCCGACGAACTGCGGCGCGTGCTCGGACCGTCGCCCCTGATACAGTGGCGCATCGCGCTCTCGGTGACCGTTCTGCGCGGGGAGGAGAAGGTCCTGACCGCCGCCGCGGTCAACGAACTGCTCGTCATGCGGCATCCCGACGGGACGATGCTCGATTTCGCCATCCGGTATGCCGCGATGAATCTTCCGCACTACAAGGCCGACGGGCTCATCGTCGCGACCCCGACCGGTTCGACCGCTTACAATCTCTCACTGAACGGCCCGATACTGTTCCCGACCGAGCATGCGATGGTGGTCAATGCGGTGGCGCCGCACGCGCTCACCCAGCGGCCGCTCGTCCTGCCCAGCGCCTCCGAACTCGAGATCTCGCTCGGCGAGGGCGAAACGGCGACGCTCTCGGTGGACGGCGGCAGGCCCGTGGCGCTTGGACCGGGCGACCGCATCGTGGCGCGCGAGATGCACCGGATGCTCAAGTTCGTCCCCAGTTCCCGCCGCACTTTTTTCGATGTGCTGGCGCGGAAACTGCATTTCGGCCGTCGCGATTAGTTGACAGGATACCGTCGGCATGCTACCATTGGCCCGAACCTTTTCTTTTGAAAGGAGGTATCCATGAACATCAATTTTTCCTTCAAGGGGCTTGATCAGAGCGCCGGTCTCAAGGAGTACGCTGAAAAAAGACTGACCAAGCTGGAGCGGTTCATCACCCAGAATACGCAGGTAGAGGTGTTCTTCGTGAAGGACAAGAACGAAAAGAAGACCGAGATCAAACTAAACCACAAGGGCGAGGACTACTTCGCGGTAGAGTCGAGCGAGGAATTCGACCAGTCGATAGATTTTTGTGTTGACAAGATCTCTAAACAGATCAAAAAGTCCAAGGAGAAGAGGATCGACCGCCGCGGGCGGTAGTTCCGGTCGTTAGTTGGGCGGATAGCTCAGTTGGATAGAGTGTTGGCCTCCGAAGCCAAAGGTCGTGGGTTCGATCCCCGCTCCGCCTACCATCTTCTTTTCTGTTCTCTCCTCATCTTCTTCGCGCCGTCGCGATCGGATGGGGCCGATCTCTATGTCAAAAGCGCCGCCGAGGTGTCGGCCGCGTTCGACCTCGTTTCCTATCATCCCGACGATCCGTCAGTGCCGCCGCTTTTCTGCGCCTATATGCCCGAGGACATGGCGGAACTGTCCGATCGGGAGCGGGTGTCGCTCTTCCTCCGGACCCTGTTGCCGCTCATCCTGCGCGAGAACGAGAGGATAGAGCAGGAAGCCCGCCGGCTCGACGAGGCGGCTACCCGGTCGTTCGCCGTCGCCGGAGACGCCGCGCTCGTGTACGACCTTGCGTTGAAATATCGCCTGATGGAGGAGGGGAGCGGCCCCTTGAACGGGAAGGAGATCGTGACGGTCGCCGATGCGTTGCGTACCCGTATCCGGCCGGTCGCCCCGTCGATCGTCCTCACCATCGCGGCGCTCGAATCGGGGTGGGGGACCTCGCGCTTCACCCGCGAGGCGAATAATCTGTTCGGCCATACCGCGCTTCTTGCATGGCGCGGCATACAACCGGCGAAATGGCGCGGGACGAGCCGCAACATAAAACGGTTCGAGACCATCGCCGACGCGCTCAGGCGCTTCATGCTCAATCTCAATAGTAACCGGGCCTACGCGCGCTACCGGAAGTATCGCGACCTCGCGCCCACCGATACCTTTCAGCAGGCGAAGGGGTTCACTGCCTACGCGAGCATCGGCAAGGAGTATGTCGTGCGCATGCAGCAGATCATGAAACGATTCGGCTTCGCGCGTTACGACGGGCACCGTCTTGCCGATGAGACGCGGCTGTGGGGGCTCGACCGGCTCCGGACCCCGTACCTCTACTAGCCGGCGCGAGAAAATTGACAGCGCCCGACCGGGCGGGTATGCTCGAATGTTCCCGTTACGATATCGCGAGGGATCCCCGCGTGGCCGACAAGACGATACTGAAACTCGAATACAAGAAATTCAACACCTTCCTCTTCGATTACCTGCGGTCACTCAACCGCGGCTGGATATTCATGAAGATGAAGCACAAGTACCCGGTCGGCACCGTTCTCCATTTCGTCATGAGCGTGAACGGCATGGACGAGCCGTTGAAACTGTCCGGGACCGTCGTGCATCACGGCGTGAACGACGAGGGCAAGGAAGGTGTCGGCGTGCGTCTGACCGCCGACGGTGGCGCGTCCGCCGACCTGCGGCGGCGTATCGAGGAGCATGCCCGCAGATTGTTCGGCGAACAGCTGGCCGGGCGCATCCTGGCGGTCGCGGAGGCGCAGGACCGTGGTGCGGCATAAGACCCCGGAGCAGGTCGACGCGAAATTCGAGGAGCGGGCCCGTCTGCTCGTGCACGCCGATCGGCTCGCTACGGTCGGCACCATGGTCAGTTCCATCGTGCACGAGGTGAATTCGCCGCTCACCTTCATCAAGGCCAATCAGGAAACGGCGCTTATCGCGATGCGGCAGGTGCTTGAGCGGTGCGATGACCCGGAGATCCGCCGCATACTCGAAGAACTCGTCATGCCCTCGCTCACCGACTCCATCGCCGGCGTCCGGCAGATAGAGCAGTTGCTCAACTCGTTCCGGCGTTTCTACAAACAGGAAAAAACCGTCATGGCGATAGACCTTCGCGCCATCATCGAGGATGTGCGTATACTCACCGCGTACCACCTGAGGAAGGAGAAGGTTGCGCTCACGGTCGATATCCCGCCGGCCGACCCGCTCCTCGTGTGGGGCAACAAGCAGGAACTCATGCAGGCGCTCGCCAATGTCATCAACAATGCGCTCGACGCGTTCGAGAATTGTTCGGTGGCCCAACGGCGTATCGCGCTCACCATCGAGAGGCAGGGCGACATGCTGGTCATGACCATCGCGAACAACGGTCCCGCGATACCGCAGGAACTCTCGGAGAGCATCTTCGAGTCCTTTTTCACCACCAAGAACGAGGAGCGCGGCACCGGACTTGGACTCGCCATCGTACGGCAGATCATGCGCGGCATGGGAGGCGATATCGTCCTGAAGGATCGGGGCGGGAAGGACGGGATGGTCGCCTTCGCCTGTACGATGCCCGCCTACCGCGGGGAGGCGGCGCAGATCGGATGAGTCTTTCCTCCATCATACTGGCGGCGGGCAAGGGGACCCGTATGCGTTCGGACGACCTCTCCAAGGTCATGCATCAGGTCGCTGGGCGCCCCATCATCTCGTGGATACTGGACGCGGTCCTGCCATTCGGCGGCGCACAGGTGGTCGTTGGTCACCTGCGTGAACAGGTCGAGTCGTTCGTCCGGCCGCGCTATCCCGGGGTCCGCTTCTCGGTGCAGGCGCAGCAGGACGGCACCGGCGGCGCGGTGCGGTGCGCCCTTGCCGAGGCCGATCCGGCGGCGGACCGGTTCCTGATACTGCCCGGCGATGCCCCGCTGCTGAGAAAAGAGACGCTGGGTCGGCTTATCGCCGCTTTCGAGCGGGGACGGCCCGCGCTGGCATTCCTTACCTGCCTGCTCGATGACCCCGCCCAGTACGGCCGCGTCCGACGGTCGCCCGGCGGCGGCGTGACGGGCATTGTCGAATACCGTGACGCCACTGAGGAGGATCGTGCCTTGAAGGAAGTGAACAGCGGCATCTATCTGGTGTCGCGGTTCCTGCTCGCCGCCTTTCTGCCGCGCATGAGGAACGACAACCGGAAGGGCGAGTACTATCTCACCGATATCATCGCGTTCGCCGTATCGAACGGTCATGCCGTCACGGCGCTCATCGAGGATGACGCGGCATCGCTTTCCGGCATAAATTCGCCCGAGGAACTCGCGCAGGCCGACGCCATTCTGCGGGAACGGATCGCGCGGGCGAACCCCTAGCGGACGACCCCGCTCACCTTCATGCGGCGCTGTTGGTCCTTGATCATTTTCTGCTGAAGGCGGGACACCGCCTTGCGGTCGAGGAACATCTGGTACCAGACCTCGCCGTACCGTTCCATCTTGAACGCGTTCCGGTTCTGGAGCGCCACGAGGTGCTCGTTGAGCAGTTGGTTCTTGGGGAGCGTCTTGAGCCCCCGCTTGACCACCGCTATCGCCTGTTCGTGGTCGTCCAGTTCCTCTTCGTGGAGGTAGGCGCACAGCGAGAAGACGAACGCCTCCTTTTTGTTGAATCGCATCAGGAGTTCCATCGCGTCCAGCGCCTCTTTGCGCCGGTTGTTCTTGAGATGGCCGATGACGAGCAGGCAGTAGGCGAGATAGAGCCGCGGATTCGAGTTCTGCAAATATTTGTACGCCTCGCCGAACTTCTTGAGCGAATAGAGGATGACGCCGATCTGGCTGTCTATCTGCGCCTTCACAAGGAACGCCCAGCGGTTCCAGCGGTACCCCTCCTTGAGCAGTTCTATCGCGCGATCGGCCTTCTGTTTCTGTATCTCGGCGTTGGCGCGCAGGAAGAGCGCCTGAAGTTTCTGGGTGATGCGGCGCGAGATGAAGAAGAACGCGACGATGGCGAGGAACAGCCCGATGAATACGCCGAAGCCCCACCAGCCGTACGAGAGCCCGCCGTCGCCCGACAGGCCGGTCAGGAGCCCTATGATAACGGCGATGAGGATGCCGCCGCCGATGCTTGCCGCGAGACTGTACATGGGACCTCCGTTAAAAAGAACGGACCACTGTAGTTTCTCCGGGCCGTTTTTGCAATAAAAATCCCCCGGGACCTACCCCGCGGCCCGTTTGAACTCCGAGGTGGTGTGGAACTCTATGTCGGGGTTCTCGGCGATATGGTGCCGGAGCATGTGGTCCGAGGCCGAGAAAAAGACGATGTTGCCGTCCTTGTCGGTGGCGACGGCATCGCTCCGGAACTTGCAGAACTCTGCTATCTTCTTGGGATCCTTCGCGGTGAGCCAGCACGCCTTGGTGAAGGAGAGCGGGGTGAGGTCGCACCGCGCACCGTACTCGTGCTCGAGCCGGTACTGGAGCACCTCGAACTGGAGTTGGCCGACGGTGCCGACGATCTTGCGGCGCCCCTGATCCTGCACGAACAGTTGGGCGATACCTTCGTCGGTGAGTTGCGCCAGACCCTTTTCCAGTTGTTTGACCTTTTCGAACGACCGGTTGGCGATGAGCCGGAATATCTCGGGGCTGAAGGCGGGGATGCCCTGAAAGTTGCACACCTCACCGTCGGTCAGCGTGTCGCCGATCTTGAACAGGCCGACATCGAACAGTCCGACCACATCGCCCGGGTAGGCGGTGTCGATGGTCTCTTTCTTCTGGCCGACGAAACTCACCGGCGCGGCGAAGCGCATCTGTTTGTCCAGCCGCACATGATGATAATATTTGCTGCGCTCGAAGACGCCGGAGCATACCCGCACGAAGACCATCCGGTTGCGATGCTTGGGGTCGAGGTTCGCGTGTATCTTGAACACGAACCCGCTGAACGCCGTCTCGTCGGGCAGTATCTGCCGTTTGTCGGTCATGCGGGGACGCGGCCCCGGGGCTATCCCGCAGAATACATCGAGCAGTTCCCGGACCCCGAAATTATTGACGGCGCTCCCGAAGAATACCGGCGCGATGTCGCCGTTAAGGTACGCCGCCGTGTCGAAACGGTCGTACACACCGTCTATCAGCGCGATATCTTCGCGCAGTTTCGTGGCCAGATCGCCCAGATGCTCGTCCAGAAGCGGCGAATCGAGGTGGTCGATGACGGTCAGTTCTTTTTCCATCCGCTCGCTGTTGGGGCGGAACAGGGCGAGCGTTCCCTCGAAGCGGTTGTAGACCCCCTTGAAGGTCCTGCCGCGGCTTATCGGCCACGAGAGGGGGGTGACCCTGATCGCCAGTTTCGCCTCTATCTCGTCGAGCAGGTCAAAAGGTTCCTGTCCCTCGCGATCGAGTTTGTTGATGAAGACGATGACCGGCGTCCGGCGCATCCGGCAGACCTCCATCAGCCGCTCGGTCTGCGCCTCGACCCCTTTGACCGAGTCGATGACCAGTATGACGCTGTCGACCGCAGTGAGCGTGCGGTAGGTGTCCTCGGCGAAATCCTTGTGTCCCGGCGTGTCGAGGATGTTTATCTTCAGGTCGTGATATTCGAAACTCATGACCGAGGTGGCGACCGATATCCCGCGCTGTCGCTCTATCTCCATGAAGTCGGAGGTGGTCGATTTCACAATCTTGTTCGATTTGACCGCGCCGGCCGTCTGTATCTGGCCGCCGAAAAGGAGCAGTTTCTCGGTGAGCGTGGTCTTGCCCGCGTCGGGGTGGCTGATGATAGCGAAGGTCTTTCTCTTCGCGATCTCTTCGTTGATCGTCGTCATGTGCGGTGCCGCCGTCAAAAGTCGGGGGCATCATAAGTGCGCGGGGGCGACGGTCAAGTTATTTGGGGCGCTTCACGCCAAAATTATTGGAAAAAATATCGGAAATGGGTACAACAGCGGCGGGAGGTGGCGCTGATGTCACTGCTTACGGTCGAACAGTTAACGGTCGGATACGGCGAGACGGTCATCCTGCAGGATGTGTCCTTCTCGGTCGAGGCGGGGGAGCGGTTCGTCGTGCTCGGCACCTCCGGGTGCGGCAAATCGACGCTCCTCAAGGCGATCGTCGGGCTCAATCCGCCGGTGAAGGGGAGCATCTTCTTCGCCGGGGAGGAGATCGTCCACCCGCTTCCCGAGGAGACCCCGTTCTATCGTCGCATCGGCATCCTGTACCAGAGCGCCGCGCTCCTCAACTCCATGACGCTCGAAGAGAATGTGATGCTACCGCTCAAGATGCATTTCCCTCGCCTTGCCGACGCGGCGGCCCGCGACATGGCAGGGGAGAAACTCTCCATGGTGAACCTGTACGAGCACCGCCGGAAACTGCCGTCGGAACTTTCGGGCGGCATGAAGAAACGGGGGGCGCTCGCCCGGGCGATGGTGCTCGACCCCGAGATCATCTTCTTCGATGAGCCGCAGGCGGGGCTCGACCCGGTGACGACCCGCGAACTCGACCTGCTCTTCATACGGCTCAACGAGCGGATGGGCATCACCTTCTTCACCGTGACGCACGAACTGCTCTCGATACGGCGGAGCGCACAGAAGGTGCTGATGCTCGCCGACGGCGGCGTGGCGTTCCTGGGATCGCTCGACGAGGCGATGGCGACCGATGAGTTCCGGGTCCGGCGGTTCTTCGATGTGGGATCTGAAAAGAGTGTGTGATCTGTAACGGGGGAGGGGTCATGGGCGCCATGGATATCGTCCGTTATCTGTATTTCATCCCGCCGGTCATCGTGCTGTTCCTTGCCTTCTACGCGTGGCCGAAACGGAGAGTGCCGACGGTGCAGCCCTTCATCGGGCTGATGATGGGGCTGTTCTTCTACACCTTCGCCTTCGCGATGGGGCATTTCGTTTCCACCGTCGCCACGCTGCGGCTCTGGGACCGCGTGATGTATGTTGGGCTCGCCACCGTCCCATCGTTCGCGCTCGTCCTTGCGCTCGTATTCAGCAATCGCGAGTACTGGTCGCATCGGCTCGTCCGTACGGTGCTCGTCGCGATCCCGTTCCTGACGCTCGTGCTCAACTACAGCACCGAACTCCACGGCCTTTATTACGCATCTCTGAGCCTGGCGCCGGAAGGGAACGCGTCCCGCCTCCTGTTCTCCCCGGGCCCGTGGTACCATGTCCACATGGGTTACATCAATATGGCGGCGGTCATCGGGTTCCTGTTCTATGCCGAGATGCTTCTGAACGCCGCCGCGGCCCGTTACCGCAACCGTTCCCTGCTGATGATGGGCGGCGTGCTCCTGCCGTGGGGCGCCTACCTCATCTCCCAGAGCGGCTGGGTGCCGAGCGGGCTGAACATCGTTCCCTATGCCTCGGCCATAGCGGGGCTTCTGTACGCCGCCGGGCTGTTCGGGTTCGGCACGCTCGACCTCATCCCGATAGCGCGGGAACGGGTGTTCGACGCGATCGCGGAGGGCGTCATCGTATTCGACACGCGTCACCGTCTGCTCGATTTCAACGCGGCGGCTCGTAGCATACTGCCGGCGCTCGACAAGGCGCCCATCGGCGCCTCCATGTCGGAAGTGCTCACAGTGTTCCCGACGCTCGCGACGCAGATCATCGACGGGGTGCCGGGGGTCGACATCGAACTGCAGAGCGGCGGACGGACCCGCTATTTTTATGCGTACTATGCGCCGATAACCAACCGTTTCGGCACGCGGATCGGCGGCACGCTGATGCTCGCCGATATCACCGACCGGGAACTGTTGATGCGAAGCCTGGAACAGATATCGGTCGTCGACGCGCTCACCGGGCTCAGCAACCGTCGTTCACTCATGGCCCATATCGACCGCGAGATCAGCCGCGCGAAACGGCACAAGCGGCCGCTGTCCCTCATCATGCTGGATATCGACCATTTCAAGCAGGTGAACGATCGCTGGGGCCATCTGGCGGGCGACGAGGTGCTACGCGCCGTCAGCGACGCATGCCGCGACGCGGTGCGCGAGCACGATCTGGTGGGAAGGTACGGCGGCGAGGAGATCGTGGTGGTGCTTCCGGAGGCCCAGATAGACGACGCGATGGTCATCGCCGAGCGCATCCGTCAGAAGATAGCCGAGGTCGCGGTCCGCTACGGCGACGACCGCATATCGATCACGGCGAGTTCCGGCGCCGCATCGCTGGACATGTTGCCCGAAGAGAAACGGACGACCGACCGCCTCATCGAGGTCACCGACCGGGCGATGTACCGCGCGAAGGCCGAAGGGCGCAACTGCGTGCGCCGGGCGGGGTGAGCGGCGGGGTTCAGGCCCCGACCTGGTTGACGAGGTGATCGGCGATCTCGGGAGGGAATCGCATCAGTCTGCCTTCCGCCGATATCGGATACATCTCGGTATGAGCAATGAATATCGTTTTTCCCGTTCCCCGGGCCTTTCCGGTGTAGGTGAAGTGGATCGCGTGGTCCATGGCCTTGTCGAGTGTCGGGGTCACGATGACCTCGTCGCGTTCGAAACAGGCCTCGAGGTTGCGTAGGTCAAGATTGACCGTCACCATGTCGATCCCCTTGCTGGCGAGCAGGTCGTCCCCCGCACCCAGTTCCTGCATGAAGGCGGCGCGCGTCTCATGTATCCAGTCGAGGTAGCGGCGGTAGCGGACCAGCCCGAAACGGTCGCAATCATCCTTTCCGACCACGAAGATCCTTTCCATAGAGAGCTCCCTCCCGTTATTGATCGTTCCTCAGGAACAGCTCGAACAGCAACTGTTCGCGATTGTCCTTGGCGTAGCGCGGCTGGTTCTTGCCGTCCGTCGCATCCGCAATGGTCGCCTGTAGGTCCTGCGGGGCGATATCGCGCGTCCCGGCGAACCTCTTTTCGAGTCCGCAGAGCATCTTGTTGCCTGCCTTGCAGCCGTTCCGAAGCGTTTCCTCGGCGCTCTGCGGTTTCAGCAGTTCGGTCTCTTTCTTCGTCCAGAGCCGCCACATGAGATAACAGCCGAACGCGGACCGTTTGGCGCAGGCGAGCCGGCCGTAGATGAACGCGTTGGCGGGGTTCCGTCCTTTCTCTCCGATATCGCCGGTCACCTCCGAAAGCCCCATGTACTCAAGGAGCGCGACCTCGCCGCAGGCGACGCCGTTGCCGCCGCGACAGGCGGGGAGAAGGGTATCCCGGTTGCGTGGGCCGATCACATCGGGCGGGGCCGGCTCATAGAAGATGTATGCGGTCAGCGCCATCAGAACGAAGAAGAGGACCGCGAACGCGATAAGCGAGCGGCGCTTCATGATGGCCGGTCGTTCAACGCGGGGGGGCGGCGTCTCGGAAGCGGAGGGGAAAGAGAGGGATCCCATGTCGGGGAGCGGTTCCTGAGGGATCTGGGGTATCGGCTTCGGTTTTTTGTACAGTTTGAGGCGCCCCATGAAGCGGTGTTTCTGAGGATCCCTTCCCCCGGTGTCCTGACCCATGGCGGTACCTCCCGATCATTGATCCGTGCGACCCATTATAAAAGAAGCAGGACCGTTTGCAATTTTTCATGCTTCGGCCCTTGCCTTTGCCGCCGGTGTCGGATAGATTCGATCAGGACAGGAGGATGATCGTGAAAAGCCTTTTTGACCTCAAGGCGCCCTTTAAGCCGGCGGGAGACCAGCCTCAGGCGATAGCGCAACTGACAAAGAACTTCCGCGACGGCTCGAAGCGCGAACTGCTCCTCGGCGCGACCGGCACCGGCAAGACCTTCGTGATGGCGAACCTCATCAAGGGACTTGGCCTGCCGACCTTGGTGCTCGCTCACAATAAGACGCTCGCGGGTCAACTCTACGGCGAGTTCCGGCAGTTCTTCCCCGCCAATCGGGTGGGCTATTTCATCAGCTACTACGACTATTACCAGCCCGAGGCCTACATCCCGTCGAGTGACACCTACATAGAAAAGGATTCGTCACGCAACGACGACATCGACCGGATGCGCCATTTTGCAACGAGCCAACTGCTCGAAGGGAACGACTGCGTCATCGTCGCCTCGGTGTCGTGCATCTACGGCATCGGCAGTCCCGAGACCTACCGTGAACTGTCGGTGGAACTGATCCGCGGGATGGAGATGCCGATGGAGCGGCTTTGCCGCCAACTGGCAGATATCCAGTACGAGCGTACCCAGTTCGACCTGTCGCGCGGCAAGTTCCGCGTGAGCGGCGACACCGTCGAGATACACCCCGCCTACGAGGAGGCCCATCTGGTCCGTATCGAGTATTTCGGCGACGCCATAGAGGAGATACTCATCGTCGATCCGCTCGAGAAGCGACGCATCCGGTCGCTCGATGCGGTCAAGGTCTACCCGAAAAGCCACTATGTCGCCGAGAAGGAGACGATGGACCGGGCGGCCGTCGCGATCCGCGCCGAGATGGAGGAGCAGGAGGCCGCGTTCAAAAAACGCAACAAACTCATCGAGGCCCAGCGGATCCGCGAACGGACCGAGAACGATCTGGCGATGATGGGGTCGGTCGGCTTCTGTTCCGGCATTGAGAACTATTCACGCTACCTTACCGGACGCGGCCCCGGCGAACCGCCGCCGACCTTGGTGGACTATTTCGGCAAGGAATTCCTCCTCATCGTCGACGAGAGCCATGTGACCCTGCCGCAGGTGCGCGGCATGTTCAACGGCGACCGGGCGCGCAAGGAGGTGCTCGTCGAGTACGGGTTCCGCCTGCCGTCGGCGCTCGACAACCGGCCGCTCAATTTCGACGAATTCAGGGAACGGTGGGACCGCGTGCTGTTCACCTCGGCGACCCCCGCCCGCTACGAGATAGAGCAGGTGCGGCAGGTGACCGAACTCATCAACCGGCCGACCGGTCTCTTGGACCCGGCGCTCGACATCCTGCCGGCCCGCGAAGAGGTGCCGCTCCTGTTCGACGAGATCGTAAAGGAGACCGGCGCGGGGGGCAAGGTGCTCGTCACCGCGCTCACCAAGAAGATGGCCGAGGATCTGACCGATTTCCTGAGCGGGCGGGGTGTCCGGGCCCGTTATCTCCACAGCGACATCGATGCGATGGACCGGCTGAAGATAGTCATGGACCTGCGCCGGGGGCTGTTCGATGTGTTGGTCGGAGTGAATCTTCTGCGCGAGGGGCTCGACATCCCCGAAGTGACGCTCGTCGCCATCCTCGATGCCGACAAGGAGGGGTTCCTGCGGAGCGGCGATTCGCTCATCCAGACGATCGGTCGCGCCGCCCGCAACGAAAAGGGGCGCGCCATCCTCTTTGCCGACAAGGTGACCGAGGGGATGAAGAAGGCGATAGATGAGACCCGCCGCCGTCGCCGCATACAGGAGGAATTCAATGCAGACCACGGCATCACGCCGAGGAGCATCGCGAACAAGGCCATCCTCGACATCGAGTCGCATGTGCCGGGGAAGGGGAAGAAGGCGCAGAAGAAACTGGCCCGCAAGGAACTCGCGCGGCGTATCGCCGAACTCGAGTCGGAGATGAAGCGGGCCGCCGAAGGGTGGGATTTTGAGTACGCGGCGATACTGCGCGATCGCATCTTCGAATACAAGGGTCTTTTGGGAGAGGAGTAGGGGGCTATTCGTACGCGCCGGCCCGTTTGAGCATATCGACGATATCGTAGTTGCCGGTGAACTGGGCGCGGACCATCGGGGTGCGCCCCTTATCGTCCTTGTCGTTGAGGCTGACGCCCTTGCGGATGAGGAGCGAGGCCGCCTTCACGAACCCGCGGCTGGCGGCATAATGGAGAGCGGTGTTGAGTCCCTTATCCTTCACGGCGGGATCGGCGCCGAGTTCGAGGAGCGCGACGACGATGTTCTCTTCCTTCTTCGAGGTGGCGAACAGCAGGGGGGTCATCCCCTCTTTGTCGCGCGCCTCGATGTCCGACCCGGCCCCCACGAGCAGACGGACGATCTTCTCATTGCTGTTCATGACGGCGATCCAGAGCGGTGTCGTGCCGTCGGCGAAGCGGCGGTTGATATCGACCTTGCGCTCGATGAGATTCTGCACGATCTGGTCGAATCCGTTCTGGCAGGCGTAGATGAACAGTTCCTCCATCTCCTCTCGTGAGGTTATCTTCGCCCCTTTCTGCAGCAGATACCCGATGATGTCGTAGCGGTTGTCCCGCTTGGCGTAGATGAGCGGAGTGGTGTTGGTCGCATCGGGCTTGTCTATCTCGGATCCTTTGTCCACGAGCAGTTCAAGCATCTCTTTGGATCCGCGCATCGCGGCGATGTGCGCCGGGGTCTTGCGTTCGCGGTTCGCCTTGTTGACATCGGCGTTCTTGGAAAGCAGTATTCGCACGATGTCGCCATATCCTTTGTGGATGGCGATGATGAGCGGCGTGTTGCCGTTCTTGTCGTCGGTGTTCACATTCGCGCCGCCTTCGACAAGTATCTGCACGATCGGCATGTTCCCGGTGGCCGCGGCGATAAGCAGGGGGGAATTCCCGTTGCTGTCCTTGAGGTTCACCTGCGCCTTGTTGCGGACGAGCAGGTCCACCATGGCGAGATTGTTCTTCTCTATCGCTATCGAGAGGGCTGTCCGCTTCTTGTTGTCCATCAGATTGACATTGGCGCCGTGGTTCAGCGCCACCTGCGCGAGTTCCTTGCGGTTGTTCTCGACCGCCCACATGAGGATGGTGCGGCCTTCGTTGTCCTTGCTGTTGATGTTGGCGCCCGCCGTGGCCAGCACGCTCAGCATCTCGCGGTTGTTGTTGAAGGCGGCGACCCAGACGGCGGTCATGCCGTCATCGAATTTCTGATTCACATTGCCGCCGGCGCTCATGACGACACGGACCAGTTCCGCGTCGCCGATGGCGATGCCCTTCTGGATGAGGTAGTTCGATTCCTGCACCGACAGGCGCGCCTTGCGTTCGATGAGCCGGGCGGCTATCTCGAACTTGCGGGTCTCTATGGCGTAGGTGAGAAGCGATTTCTTGTTCTTGTCCTTGGAGCCGGGATCGGCCCCTGCCGCGAGCAACATATCGGCGATGTCGGTGCGGCCCTTGATGACGGCATACCACAGCGGGGTGAGGCCGTCCTCATACACCGGATTTATGTCGGTAACGAAGGGCAGGAGGGTGCGGAGTTTTAGGACATTCTCCTTGGCTACCGAGTTCCGCAGGGCGCGCGCCGCGAGGTCGGGCGGGAGTTTAAGCCCGTAGTTCTTCAGCATGTCGGCGACCTTCTCCATGCCGTTCTCGATGGTCCACATGAGGATGGTCATGCCGGAGTTGTCCTTTATCCCGGTGTCGACCTTCTTGGACCTGACGAGTTGATCGAATATCGACCAGCGCTGTTTCTCCACGGCGAGCCAGAGGATGGTGCGCCCTTCGTCGTAGCGGTAGTTGAAGTCGGTGGCTTGACTGAGCATGAGCCGGAACAGGGCGAGGTTGTTGGTCTCGACCACCATGAGCAGGAGCGTGCCGATCTCGACATCGCTGAACTTCGCCCCGCGGGCGATGAGGATGGTGGCCGCCTCGGTCTGTCCGCTGAGCGCCGCGACAAGCAGCGGGCCGTAGCCGCCGGCGTTGCGGTAGTTGACATCGGCGCCAAGCACGAACAGGCGGCGCATCTCCTTGATGTCGCCGTTCTTGGCCGCCTCGATGAGTTCCTCGCTCAGTTTGGCCTTCTCCGCGATGAGCGAGGTGAGTTGTATAGCGTAGGGGACGGTCTTGCCCGCCTCGATGCGGATGGCCTCTTCCATAGGGGAAAAGCCGTCCTTTTCGAAACGCGCGACATAGTCGCCCGGTTCGAGGTTGGTGACGGTGCAGGGGGCGGTGCAGGTCTTTTCCTCCTTTTTGCCTTTTGCGAACAGTATCCTGACGGCGGCGAGTTGCGAGGTGAATGAGACGCCGCCGTTATCGGCCTTCTTGATCTCCGGTTCCTTGACCGCTATCGGCGCGGCGTAGGTCTCGACCTTCGGGGCCGACTGGAACGCGGCGCCCTGATATTTCTTCTCCATGTCGCTGGGTGGGGGCGGCGTGGCGGGTGCCGGCGCCGCGGGCGCCGGGGCGGCCACCGGCGCGGCGGCCATTTTTTTGCCGGTCAGCGCCGGGGCCAACTTCTCGATGGCTCCCTTCATGCCGACGGCGGTGCCGTTGAAATCGGCCGCGCCCGCCTCGTTCTTCTGTTTGGTCTTTGCGTTGACGAGCGATACGGTCATCGTGTAGATGCCGGCGAAGAAATCGATCGATGCGCCGAGCACAAGGTCGACCTTCAGCGCCGTCGCCGCCGCTATCTGACATTCGGCGTCGTAGCAGTCCTTCCACTTCCTCTGATCGGCGACGAACTTGCGGAGCGAGGCGACCGGCAGCACCTGATGTTTTCCCGATGCGCGGTAGGCCTGCTCCAGCAGGCCGCGCGACGCTTCGAGCACCTCCGGTTTCAATTGTCCGGTCCGGTCCTCGATGTCGGCCACGATGATCGTTTCGCCAAAAAGCGACAAGGTCGTCAGCGAGGCGAGGAGTGCGACAAGCAGCATGTTGCGCAAGCGGCTCATGTGTAGACCTCTTACGGTTGTTCCTGTATCTTTATCATGGCGCCCATCATAACACAGACGACCCCGAAGACAACTATTTCTTATTCGTTCAGGCGATTTTTTTTGAAAAAAAATGGTCGGGATGACTGGATTCGAACCAGCGGCCCCTGCGTCCCGAACGCAGTGCTCTAGCCAGGCTGAGCCACATCCCGACCTCACGGTCGCCCCTTTTTATACCCGCCTTTGACCCTTTTGCAACTTTTTTGTGGGGCGGCGAACGGTATGTCGCCGAGGTTATTTGGAAATGGTGACGCGGCCGGTCTTTGGCCGCGAGATGATCTTCTCCGCCTTGAGGTACTCGACGATGACGGCGGGGACCGACAGCCCGGTGAATCGTTTGTCGCGCAGTTCCTTGAGCATCGTGTAGCCGTCACCGCCGCCGGCGAGATAACTGTTCATCGCGATGGAGTATTTCTTCTCCTTTTCGAGCGGCTGGCCATTCACGAGTATCTCGATGACCTTGCCCTTGTTCGCCGAGAGCGTGACCCCCGAAAAGTGCAGGAACCCACCGGATCCCTGCTTTTTCTGGATGAAGAGGGTGACCATCGCCTCCAGTTCGCTACCGCTCATCTGTCCGATCACGATGGTGTCGTTGAAGGGGAAGACGCTGTAGATGTCCTTTTCGGTCACCAGCCCCTTCTTGAGCCCCTGCCGGATGCCGCCGCCGTTGACGAAGGCGATGTCGGCGCCGGTGCGGTTCCGCATGATATCGGTGATGACATTGCCCAGTTCGGCCTCCTTGAAACGGAGGAGTTCCTTCTTGCCGACGAAATCCATCTCGGTCTCGCCGACCGGCTGGGTGGAGAATTCGCAACTGAAACTCTTCAGCAGTTCGAGTACCGCCGGGTTCTCCTTGACATTGGTGCCGACCAGTTCGAACTTCTTGCCGACCTTCTTCTTCACATTTATCGGGTAGAGTTTGTAGTTGGTCTGTGTCACTTTGCCGCCGAGGATGTAGAGATCGAAGCGACCGACCCACTTGCCGAGCCCCTCGGTCTGGACTATGGGGACGCCCGATTCGACGACCGGTTGTTCAAGATGGGTCTTGGTGTGGCCGCCGACGATGAGATCGGCGACGCCCGCGAGGTTCTTCGCGAGCAATCTGTCGGCCGGGTAGCCGTCGAAGGACTTGTCGCTCTCGTAATATCCGAGATTCGACAGTACGATGACCACATCGTTGCGGCCCTTCAGTTCCGTCGCCAGTTTCTTGGCCCGCGCTATCGGGTCGTCGACCATGATCTCTCCCTTGAGCCCGACCTCGGTTATCTTGGCCGTTTCGGGGGTGGTGACGGCGAGTATCGCTATCTTGAGCCCGTTGGTCAGTTTCTTCTCGACGAACTCCTGCAACATCGGTTTTTTCTGCCCTTTCTCGAACAGGTTGACCGAGAGGAAGGGGAAGCTGGCCTCCTTGCGCATCTTCTGGAACACCTTGAGCCCGAAGTCGAACTCGTGGTTGCTGACCGCCATCCCGTCGTAGCCGATGAGGCTCATCCCCTTGATGAGCGGGACATTCTCGCAGATGTTGGAGCGCGGGTCGCCCATCGTGATGTTGCCCGACGATACGAGCACCGTGTCGCCGTTGCCGAGTTGAGACTCTTCGCGGATGCGGTCGATCACCGTCTTGGCGGCGGCAAGCCCGCCGACGCCCGGGTTGTCGGGCTCGTCGTAGGCCCATGCCATGCCGTGGGTGTCGTTGGTGAAGATGACGGTGGCGAGCCGCGGCTCCTCGGCCGACAGGGCCGCGAACGCGACGATAACACCGATAAGAACGAACATTTTTCTCATAGCGATCCCCCTCATATAAAGTTCACGGAGCGACCATAGCGGAAAGCGCGCAAAAGGTCAAGATGGCAGGGGTCACATCTATATAAACACAAACTTGCTTTTTCAGTTAAGTTCTGTTAGGGTGTCGTCATGGCTCGTCCACTGCGCATAGAATACCCCGGCGCTCTGTACCATGTGATCAACCGGGGACACCGCAAGGAAAAGATATTTCGCCGCATCGCCGACCGCGAAGTATTTCTCGAGAAACTCATTGCCGCGCGGCGGAAATTCGGTATCGTCGTCCACGCCTACTGCCTGATGGATAACCACTTTCACCTGCTCATCGAGACGCCGAACGCGAACCTCGCCCGCGCGATGCACACCTTCCACGCGAGTTACGCCAACTGGTTCCGCGTGAAGTATCAACTGGTCGGCTCGGTGTTCCAAGGGCGCTACAAGGCGGTGCTGGTCGAGCGCGACGACTATCTCGTGCGGCTGTCGGCCTACATCCACCTCAACCCGGTGCGCGCCCGGATCGTCGCCGAACCGGAAGAACACCGCTGGAGCAGTTACGGGCAATACCTCTCCGGCGAGGCGACCGAACTTCTCTCTCCGGCGACGGTGCTGAAATACGCGGGCGGCAGCGAAAATTACCAGACCATCATCGACCGTATGCAGGGCGAGGACATCCTGCCCGAGGAGATGTACGGGCGCAACGCGCTCATCGGCGGCGACGATTTCCGCGTCAAGATGCGGGAACAGGTGGCCGACCGCGCGGTGGACGCGAACGAACTTCCCGAGTACCGTGGCCTGCGGCAGGTGACGCCCGAGGCGGTGGAAAAGGCGGTGTGCGCGGTGTTCGGGGTGAAGAAGAGCGACCTGACGAAGAAATACGAACGGGGTGAGGCGCGGCGCGTCTATCTCTATCTCCTCAAGCGGCGGACGGCGCTGACGCTGGCGGAGATCGGACGGCTGCTCGGCATGTCGGCAAATGCGGTGGCGACGGCGGCGCGTGTGTTCGAGAAGGGGCTGGCGACCGGTGGTAAGGTGGCGGGGCGGGTAAATAAGATAGAGGGAGGGCTGGCATGAAAAGTTGTGTTAATATAGATGTGACCCCAATGGGGCCCAGCAGGGGCCCAGCAGGGCCCAGGAGTAAGGAGTAGAGGGAGTAGAGGGAGTAGAGGAGGAGGACCGTCATGCGACAGCTTTATGTTTTCGCGCTTCTTTTCATGATTCCGGTCATGATTCCGGGTGTGATTTCGGCGGAGCAACCGGAGCAACCGGAGCAAACGAAGCAAGAGGAACAATTGAAGCAAGAGAAGCAAGAGGAACGACGCAACTGGATCGCCGTTGTTTCGACCGACATCTTTACCTATCAGATGACGATGGACTACTATGAACGGCTGTTCGACAACATCCAGTTCGGCGGCAACATGCATTCTCTTTCCAGTACATCAGATGTTCCCTTTGCGGAATGGGTGCAGGTGCTTTTCGGTTACAAACTCACTGCTACACTCTACCTTACCACCGCCGTTGCCCTCGGCGTGAACTCTTTTTATTATTACGACCATAATGACTCTGCCGGTTCTTTCGACATTGAGGACGCAGGCGACGGAAGGACCCATGTCGTCGTATTCGTTCTCGCTCCCGGCCTGAGTTATCACCTTCCAATCTCCGAAACAGTTAGTCTGCCGTTGGGAATTTTGATCGGATACAAAGGTGGATTCTTTCCACGCAAACATTATAAGTACCACGCCGCGCAAGTCTCACTTTCCAGTAGCATTCAGTTCTCTATAACTGACTTCTTTAGTTTGGGTCCCGGCATTCTGTTTGACTTCGAGGTCGGTACGGAATATTCCTACGGCTACGAGGGTCAAGATCTAAACGGGTGGATCGGGGGCAAACTACGCCTGAGTTTCAAGACCGGACTCGACTTCTCGTTGTCGTTTTATTTTTGACCCACAGAACAGAAGAACAGATGGGACGGGGCGCAATAACTTTATAGTACGCACTTGCCTCCGATTTCGAAGTAGAGAGAGCGTATCGTTCGCCACGAAATCGCCGGTTGTCGAACAGCAACCGTTACGCCGCTTTCTTCCAAGTGTAACGGTGCAGTAATCCGCCGAGTCGATGATTCCTGAGGAAACCTTACTTGTTCCCGGTCGGTGTCGCGGCGGGAGCCGCCTGTTCTTTCTCCTTGGCCTCTTTCTCCTTGCGGCGCATCTCGTAGTACGCCTCCTTGGGCATCAGGTCGCCCTGTTCCTTGAGGTCGATGAAGAGGATGCCGTCGAGGTGGTCTATCTCGTGCTGAAAGATGACGGCGGTGAAGCCCGATATCTTTTCTGATACGCGCCCGTTGTCCTTGGTGTCGTAGGAAAGCGTTATCGAGGTCGAGCGGTAGCACTTACCGAAGCCGGCGGGCACCGACAGGCACCCCTCCCAGCCGATCTCCTTTTCGGGCGAGAACTCGTCTATGCGCGGGTTGATGTAGAACTCGAAGGGCTTTTCCTCCTTATCCATCCGCTGGACCCAGATGAGGCGACGGCTGATGCCGACCTGTGGGCCCGCGATGCCGACGCCGGGCGCCTTCTTGACCGTTTCGAGCATCCGCGCGGCAAGATGGTCGATGATCGGGTTGGCCGGATCGACCGTCAGCGCTTTTTCGCGCAGGAAGGCGTCGTCGGCCGGCGTATCGTTCTCGACGAGCGCCATGACCTCGGTAGGGGCGCCCACGGTGATGAGCCGCCGTTCATAGCGATCAAGCGGTTGATGGGCGGCCGCGGCGGGAGCGGCGACGGTCGGTTGCGGGCAGGGGGCGGGAGCGGCGGTCGCGCACGATACGAGCAGGACCGCCACGGGAAGCAGAGCGAAAAGAGCTTTCATGGGGGTTCTCCGGTTTTTTTTAGAGCGCCGATATCTTCTTGTCGTCGCTTCGCAGGGCTTTCCGCCACGCGCTTTCGACGCGGGCTATCGCCATATCGGCCGATTCGCCCTGCTCTATCTGGGTGACGCCGGCGGTCAGCGTGAGCGCCTCGGGGCCGAAATGGAACGCCTCGACCTCGCCCCGTATCTTTTCGGCTATCTTCATGGCGCGCGGCAGGTCGGTCTCGGGAAGCAGGAGGGCGAACCGGTCCTTGTCTATCCGGGCGATGGCGTCGGAGCGGCGGGTGTTCTGCCGCACAAGTTCGGCGAGCAGGCCCAATACCTTTTCGGCCCGGTCGCTGCCGTGGTTGGCGAGCAGATCGCCGAAGTGGTCGACGCTGAACATGACGAGCGCGGAGGTCCGTTCGTAGCGGTCGGCGAGCAGGAGATGCTGTTGCAGGATGTAGGCGAAAGCGGGAGGGTTGAGCGTGTCGGTGGTCCGGTCATGTGTCGAAAGATGGCGTATCCGGAGCCGCAGGTAAAGCCGGGTCATGAGAAAACACGATACCAGGATGATGGCCATCGCGATGAGCGATGGAAAGAGGAGGTAAAAGAGTTTCATGCGCCGCTCGGTGTCGCGCTGTACGATATGGAGCGTTTCGGCGGTGTTCGCCCAGAGCCGTTCGCCGATGATCACGATGTTCTCCCTGATCTCCGGTGTCGCTTCGGCGCGGTGGACGAGCAGTATCTCCTTCAGGCGCGTCCACTCCTTCTTGATCTCGTCGGTCGCGGCGGCGAGTTCGCCGTTGCCGGTCGACCGCGCATGATCGAAAAGGAGGGACAAGGCCTTGTCGGTCTCGGCGAGGAGCGGGTCGGCGTTCCGGCCGCCGAGTTCGGTCCCGATGACGCGCTGGATGCCGCCCATCACCGTCCCGGAGAGGTTGATGATCGAGGCGTCGTCCTTGATGAGATCGATGCTGGAGAAGAAGATGATGTCCCCGGCGAGAAGGGCCAGCATGACCACCACGGTCGCCGCGTAAAGGATCTTGTGTTTCATCTTCATGGCGCTACTCCCCTGATCGATCGCAAAAGGACCCGACACATACTGTTACCAAAGTTCAGGGGTCATGTCAACAAATTGTTCGGGGAATGAACGACTTACCTCAACCGGTGAGCGAGCATCCGCATCCTTCGGCGGGCGGTGGCGGTACGGTCGTTTCGTCGGGGAGGGTGTCGTCATTCGCCTCTTCGCTGTCGGCGACCGTGTCCGGTCCGGCGGGGAGGTCCGTATCGCTCGGCGTCAAGGCGTCGTTGTTCTCGATATCGTCCGTCAAGAGTTCGTCAGTGTCGTCGCCGGCGAGCGTGTCTGTGTCGGGCGCACCCCCGTCGGGCGTCTCGTCGGGGGAAAAGATCATCTCGACGCGGTAGGGGCCGCCTTTGCGGACGCCCTCCGCCGTGACATACGAATCGGCGACGAGGTAATAGGTCCCCGCAGCGAGATGTTCGGTGAAGGAGACATGGGCACGGGTCAGGCAGTCGTCCGGTGAGAGGGTCCGCAGGAGATGCAGATCGATATCCTCGCGGTCGGTCGCTGCTTCGCCTGCTCCGGCGGTGAGCGTCGCGGTCAGCGTACCGGCGGTATCGATCGTCAGTTCATAGACGATCTCGGGGCCCTCCTCGTTTATCGCGGCGCTGTCCGGTTGGTTGTCGCAGGTGTAGGCGTCGAACGAGTCGGAACGGTAGCGGTAGGTGTTGCCGTCGTGGGCGAAGGGAAAGGTGGTCACGGTGATCGGGTCATCGGTTGAGCCGGGAACAGCATCGGTGAATGCGCGGGCTATCTCATGCCAGAACTCATCGCCCGCGCCGTCGTAATTCAGCGCCCATATCCCGGCGCCGCCTGACGGATTGTCTTTGACGAAGGCGAGTTTCTCGGCGAAGGTCGTGGGGGTGTCGAACCAGAGTTGATGCCAGCCGCCGCTGTTATATGCCTTATAGACCGTCTTGGAGCCGTCATCATATATCTCGCCGCCCATGTCGATGTTCTCGTACAGTGCCGCGACGGCGTTCGCGGTCTTCGTCCCCGGTACCGTATCGGACGTCGTCGGCCAGTCGTAGCCGTAGTAGGGGAAGCCGAGCACGAGTCGTTCGAGCCCGGTCCCGCCGAGTTTCGTGGCGTAGTCGTCGTAGGAGCGCGTCACACAAATGCCTCCTGTTGGCCACGGTGATTGCGATATCAAGGGACTGACCGGCCCCGGTTCGCCGCCCTTCCAGTGATAGTCGTAGGCCATGACGAAGAAAAGGTCCATCTGCGTCATCGAGCCGATGGCGAAGGTGTCCTGCCAGTCGACCGCCCAGAGCGCCGCCGATACCTCGAGCGCCTCGTCGCGGCTGTGGAAATAGTCGGCGAGGTCGTTGAAGAACTGCGCGATGACGGCGCTGTCGTCGCCGCTCGATATCTCGAAATCGATGTTGAGCCCGTCGGTTCCCGCCTCGTGCACTTTGGCGTAGGTCTCGGCGAAGAAGGTCGCCTTCTGCGTTCCGCTCTTCACGAGGTCGAGCACCGTCGTCTTGTCAAAGCCGGTCACGACCAGATGGACCTTCACGCCGTAGCCGTGCGCCTCGGCGATGGGGGCGGCGGCGGGCCAACCGTGGCATTCGCCGAGCGCGCCGTTCGCGCCGAGTTCGCACGAAAAGAAGGCGATGTCGGTCAGGAGAGGGTAACGCAGATATTCCGTATCGTTGGTCCAGTAGGGGAGATAGCCGAACATCCGCTTGGTCAGTATCGGAGCGGGTGTTTCGCGCGGGACGATGGCGACGGCGTCGTACAGAACGAGCGGCGGCAGGGAGCGATGGGCGGCGAGTTCTCGTTCATGGATGCCGGTCGTCCCGGCCATCACGATCAGGGGGGCGAAGATGACGGGAAGAAGGAATGCGCCGGTACGCATCGGCGGCTAGATGAAGAGTTTGGGCATCGAGGGCAGGTTGCGACCGTAGAATATCTCGTTCATCTCGCGGGTGAGCCGCTGTTTGATCTTGCGCTTCTCCATGGAGTTTATCTGCCGCTTCGAGACGCCGAACAGGTAATTGTCGAGGTCGAAATCGCGCAGGATCATCTTGGTATGGAAGATGTTGTCCTGATAGACATTGAGGTCGACGCAGTGGAACGCGTCGAGCGTGTCGGGGTGGATGAAGTTCTGTATCGAGTGTATCTTATGGTCGATGAAGATCTTGCGGCCGTCAAGGACCCGCGTGAAGCCGCGGACCCGGTAATCTATGTTGATGATGTCCGACTCGAAGTTGTCGATGAGGAAATTGAGCGCCTTCAAGGGCGATATGCGGCCGCAGGTCGAGACATCGATATCGACGCGGAAGGTCGATATGCCGCTGTCGGGGTGGCTTTCGGGGTAGGTGTGGACCGTGAGGTGGCTCTTGTCGAGGTGCATCGTCACATCGCCGCCCTCGCCGTTGTCGCCGTTATCACCGTTGTCGGCGCCCTCACCGTTGTCGGCGCAGTCGGTCGTCCCTTCGTAGATGGAGCCTTCGAGTTTCCCTCCCTGCACCACCTTTTCTTCCGATATGAGCACCACGACGCTCGCTCCCTGCGGGTCGTAATCCTGCTTGGAGATGTTGAGGACATTCGAGCCGATGATCTCGGAGACCTGCTCAAGTATGCCGGTAAGGCGGTCGGAGTTGTATTCCTCGTCGATGTACTGGATGTAGGCGCGGCGGTCCTCGCGGGTCATCGCGTAGCAGACATCGTATATGTTGAAGGAGAGCGTTTTGGTGAGGTTGTTGAAGCCGTAGAGCTTCATTTTCTTGTGGGGGGAGATCTTGTTTATCTTCACGGGGCCCTCCTTCGTTTTGTCGAAAAAGCGGTCGACACCAGCGACAGCATAGGCGGTGCGGCCGTTTTTTCAATAAAAATCGCTTAAAAAAAACGATGTCGAAAAAGATTGAATTTTACCTTTTTTCTGTTACAGTGCCTCTGAAATGTCGGCTTTATTGACCTAATGAGAGGTGTCTTATGAAAGCGATCTTCACCGCGTGCGCCCTGATCGTCGGCGCGATGCTTATGACCGCGTGCGGCGGTTACGAGGACCAGTACCTGAACAAACTTTATTCAAAGGAATCGAGGACTTGGGCGATCAACCAGATCATCAAGGAAAAGGATAAGATCGAGAACAAGGAGAAGGCCATCAAGAAACTCCTGAGTCTCGACCAGACCCCCGATATACCGATGGCACTCGGCGCCGTCGGCGCGATAGGCGACCCGATCGCCGTCCCGCGCATCGGCGAGATCGTCGACGAGGCACTCAAGGTGCTCAATGTGCGCAACCTCAAGACTCTTGAATCGGCCGCCATGGCGCTGGGCATGATCGGCGACCCGAGCGCCGCGCCGATACTCGGCAAATACTTCACCATCCAGACCCCCGAAGGACTCGCCGCCGGCCAGCGCGAAAAGCCCGAATCGGTCGCTAAGCGCGCCGCCATCGAAGCGCTTGCCAAGATGCCCGAGGCGGGCAAACAGTTCCTGCCGCAGATCATGCAGGTCTTCGCCTCGAAGTACGAGGATTTCGGCACCAAGTATACCACGGCGGGCGTCATCGGCGAGTTCGGCGATCCTTCCGCGGTCGCTCCTCTCGTCACCGCGCTGTTCTACGAGGAGCAGGGTTACAGCCTGTTCCCCGAGGCGCGCAAATCGATCATCCGCCTCGGCAAGTACGCCGAGAACGCCATCATGAAGGCCTACAAGAACGAGGATGTCTCGGTCAACGAGATACTCGACAAGTACCGCGAAAAAGCGCTCAAGCAGTTCTGTCCTGAATATCTCGACCCGGAGAAAAAGAAAAAGGGTGAGTGTTCCAAGCATGACGAATATACCGCCACCATCGCCGGTATCGATGCGACGACCAAGATCAAGACCGCCATCCTCCTTGCCGATATCCGTTCGCAGAAGGCGGTCGATATGCTCATCGGTGAACTTGATGCCCAGCTGTCTAAGGAACAGAAACAGGCGTTCCTCGCCGAGCACCTCGCGGTCTCGCTCGCGAAGTTCGGCGATTTCAAGGCGACCGATACGCTGCTCCGCATGGTGAGCAAGAAGTTCGCGCTCAAGGCGGCCAAGGAGAAGAAGGGAGAGAAGAAGGACAAGGACGCGAAGATCGCCGAGAAGATGGCGTTGCGCGGTCAGGAGGTCTCCATCCGCATGAAGGGTGCCGAGGCGCTCGCGATACTGGGTGACCCCAAGTCGATCCCGTACCTCCTTGAGGCGATCAAGGCGCCCGAGGACAAGGAACAGAATGTCGAAGGTCAGTGGATAGTCTTCTACGAGCCGAAGGTGTGGGCGGCTGACGCCTACTCCCGCATGATCAGCGATCCTGCGGCGGCCGAGGAGTTCCTTTCCTTCGCGAACAAGTTCGTGGCGGAGGCCCGCGCCTATGTCAAGAAGGTCGAGGACAAAACGCTCGCCGATCTCGACAAGCAGAACAAAGGCAACAAGGAATACGCGGCGATGAAGCCTGAAGATAAGGACAAAAAAGTGAAGTCGCAGGCGGTGTTCGACCCGAACTACGAATCGGCCTTCCGCGCCGCCACCATGATGGAGCGGTTCGGGAAGCGCGTCGAGATCGTGAAGGAGTGCGCCGCCGACCCCGCGTGCTACGCGAAGAAACTCGACGACAAGGAGCCGGCTCACGCCGAAAAGGCGATCTATATGCTCGGTTTCGCCAAGAAGCTCAGCGCCCACAAGGAGAAGGTGCAGCCGATATTCTCTCATGTCGAGCCCTATGTGCGCGTAGCGCTGACGCAGGCGCTCCTGAAGGAGGAGGACAAGGGTTTCCTCCCCATCCTTGCCGAGGCGATAAAAACGGAAGGTGACAAGGTCGAATATGCCGAATCCTCCAAAGAATACCGCGCCATCTACAGTTATCTTCAGTCGCTCTGACCACACCCCTCCCGTCGGATCCCCGGGGTGATCGCGTGAACATAGCCATCGTTTCCTTCAGCCCCGACCGGGATACCCACCCTATCGATTACCATGTCCACACCGCCAAGGCCTTCGTCGAGGAGCGGAGCGGCGGCCGCTTCACGGTCGATATAGTGGAACTGCCCATGACCGACCGCGCGAGGAGCGCGGCGGGGTTGCTTTCCGGCGGGCGGTACGAGATCGTCCTTTTTCATCTTTCCCATTGGAGCGTCGACTATTTCCGCGAGGTGGCGGCGGCCCTGCTCGATCCCAAGGTACTCGTCGGGGTCTGGGGACACGACTCGTTCTCGCATCCGGGCGACTATCTCAAGGGGGTGATCAAATTCATCATACAGGACGAGCCGGAACTTCCGTTGTACGAGGTGGCCGCTCTCACCGCCGAGGGGAGGAGCCCTGCGGAGGCCTCCGACATCATCTTCCGGGACGACGAGCAAAAGACCTACCGGTACAGTGAACGCCGCGTCCTGTCGCCGCTTGACCTGATACCGTCACCCTATCTGACCGGACTCATCTCGGTCGACGAGGGTACCTCGGTCTATTGGGAGGTCGCTCGCGGGTGTCTGTTCCGCTGCGATTTCTGCGTCGAGTTCTCTCACCTCTCACCGGTGCGGTACCACGGGTTCGGATATCTCGAGGAGGAACTGCGCCTCTTCAGGGACCACGGGGTGTCCCACCTCGTCATCGGCGCGCCGATATTCAACCTGAACGGGCAGCATTTCCGCAAGATACTCGGCATGATCGGCGAGTTCCTGCCCGATGCTCGCGTTGAGATGCAGGTGCGGCCCGATCTTCTCTCGCGCGAGGAGATGGATCTGCTCGCCGGAATGAATGTCCTGCTCCGTTTCGGCATCCCCTCCTTCAAGCCGAAGGTGCTCGAGACCCTCACCACCTCGCTGAACATCGAGAAGGCGGTCCAGAATATCCGCTACATCAACAATTATCCCGACCTCTCCTTCACGATAGATATCATGGGAGGTCTGCCACGAACGACCTATCAGGACCTGCTCGCTGATCTTGAGAAGACCTTCTCGCTCTCCCCGGTCAGGATAGACCTCTACCGCCTTTCTCTCTATCCCGGCACCCGCAGTTACAACCGCGTCCGCGAGTTCGAACTCTCGATGGCGCATGCCTACCCGTGGCATGTGACGGCGATGCCGCAGTTCGCGAAGCGCGATATCGAGCGCATCGACGAACTTGCCGGGGGGGTGGAACTGCTGTACAACCGCGGGCGCATGGTGTCGGTCTTTACCATGTTGGCGGCAGGGCTCGGCATCTCGGGCACCGAGGTCGTGGAGCGCTGGGGCAAATATCTGCGCAAGACGGGCGCGTCGGTGACCTCCGAGAGCGACTTTGACATCCTCTTCGGCCATCTGCGGGCATTCTTCGCGTCGCTGTACGACAAATTGCAGAAAAAGAAACTCTGGCCGCTCGCCGAGGACCTCCTGATGCACAACCGTCTCTATACGATGTCGCTCATGACCCTCGAGGAGGATAGGATAACCTTCCCGTACCAGATAGAGACGATGACCGCCGATTCGATCGTCGGAGTGAACCGATCGGTGTTCGTCCACCGGTTCAACTACAACATCGAGGATGTCGTCGATGCCGGCTACATCGATCTCAAGCGGTTCGTTTCCGAGGAGTACAAGGAACGGCTCTGTGGCCTGATATACCGTCTTGAGGGGGGCGTTTTCGCCCGCTCGGTGAGCGACGGCGAAGGCGCCCTGTTCGAATGCCTTGCCGAACGGGGAGAAATGACGCTGGGCAAACTGCGCCGACGTTTCTCGAAACTCGATGTCGAAGGCATCGTGTCCAATTGGTGTGAGGAAGGGGCGCTGTATCTCGTCCCCTAATCGATGATATCTTCCCTGCGTATCTCGGTATCCCGCGCCTCGGTCGATCGGCCGGGGTGGTCGGTGGTATAGTGCAGGCCGCGCGATTCCTTTCGTCGCATGGCGCTCCGTATGATGATCTCAGCGACCAGCGTGATGTTGCGCAATTCGAGCAGATCGCGGTTGACCTTGAAGTTCCAGTAGTAGTCGTCGATCTCCTGCTTGATGAGCGATACCCGTTTGAGCGCCCGTTCGAGCCGCTTGTCGCTCCGCACGATGCCGACATAGTTCCACATGCAGTGGCGTATCTCGTCCCAGTTCTGCTTGATGACGACCTGTTCGTCGCTGTCGCTGACCCCCTCCTCGTTCCAGAGCGGCAGTGCCGCCGGAGCGCCGGACGCTTCGCCGAGCCATCGCGCGATGCCGTCGGCGGCGCAGCGAGCCATGATCGCCGCTTCGAGCAGACTGTTCGATGCGAGCCGGTTGGCCCCGTGCAGGCCGGTGTGGGCCGTCTCTCCCGCGATGAAGAGGCCCGGTACGCAGGTGTCGCCTTCAGGCGTGGTGCGCAGGCCGCCGCACATATAGTGCGCGGCGGGGACGACCGGTATCGGGTCCTCACGCATGTCGATGCCGGCGTCGAGACATTTTTTGAACAGGTTCGGAAAACGGTTCACTATGAACTCGCGATCGAGCATCGTCATGTCGAGCAGGACGAAATCGTCCCCGCGCTTCTTGAGTTCGGTGTCTATGGCGCGAGCCGTCACATCGCGGGGAGCGAGTGAGCGGAGCGGGTGGTAGCGTTCCATGAAGGTGTTCCCGTCGCGGGTCTTCAGGACGCCGCCTTCGCCGCGGAGCGCCTCCGAAAGGAGCGTCGACCGGACCTTCTCGTGATACAGTATCGTCGGGTGGAATTGTATCATCTCCATGTTGACCGCCGGGATGCCGGCGCGGAACCCGATGGCGACCCCGTCACCGGTGGCCACATCGGGGTTCGAGGTGTAGAGATAGACCCTGCCGCAGCCCCCGGTCGCGAGCAGGACCGCACGCGCCTCGACGGTAACGACCGTTCCTTCGTGCGACAGCACATAGGCGCCGACGGCGCGATCCTCGTTCGCGAGCAGGAATTTGCGCGTCGAGATGATATCTATCGCGGTGTGGTGCTGCCAGATAGTGATGAGATGCTCTCGGAACACCGCCCGTTTGAGCACCCCGATGAGTTCGTTGCCGGTTATGTCGCCCGCGTGCACCACGCGCCGCTCGGTGTGGCCACCCTCCCAGCCGAGGTCGAGATCGCCGTTGGCACGGGTCGAGAACTGTACACCCATGTCGCGGAGGAAGGCGACGATGTCGGGGCCGCGCTGCACGAAGAAATCGACGGCCGCCGGATCGTTCAGACCGTCGCCCGCCGCGAGCGTGTCGTCCCGGTGTTTCTGAAAACTGTCGTGCGCGAGGTCGGCGACCGTCGCAATGCCGCCCTGCGCGAGATGGCTGTTCGAAGCATCGATCTCATCCTTGGTGACGATGAGCACCCGGAGACCCTTGCGGGCGAGAAGGAGTGACGCGATGAGCCCCGACAGTCCGCTGCCGATGACGAGGACATCGGTCCGTCGCGGAGACATTATTCCACCAGATACCAGTATTCGGAAAGGAGGTTGCTGACCGCCTTCTCTATCTCGGCCTTATCCTGTTTGGAAACATCGATGAACTTGACGCTGACGCCCCAGAAATGACCGTCGGCGCGGCAGTTGACCACCTCGGCGGTGCAACGGACCACGCGGGTGCTCGCCGGTATCTGGAATTCGAGCGTGATGCGGGTCCCTTTTTCGTGGGGTGCCGGGGAGAGGATATACATGCCGCTCGTGCTGAGATTGCCCGTCTGTTGGAAATAACTCGCCTCGCCGTCGATGTTGCGTATCCACATCTTGACGGGGATACGATCCTTGGTGCGCCGTTCGGATCCGCGCCGTTCCTTGCGACGATCGTCCTTGGGAAAATGCGCCTGATCGCCGTCGCGGCGCTCCTTGCTGGTCCGTCTGCCGCTGATCACCATGCTCTCCTCCATGCCCTAGTGAACGATGCCGGGCTCACTATAGCGGGGCGCCCTCTTTTTGTCCACTATTTTCAGATATCGCCATCAAGGAACGGGTTGTGCCGTTTCTCGTGACCGATGGTCGTTGCGTTCATGTGGCCCGGCAGTACCCGCGTGTCGTCGGGAAGCGTGAAAAGCCGTTCCCTAATGCTCGCGAGCAGGGTCTTGTCGTCACCGCCCGGAAGGTCGCACCGGCCGACGCTCTCGAAGAAGAGGGTATCGCCCGAGAACAGGACGCCGTCGCCGTGGAAACAGACGCCGCCGGGGGTATGGCCCGGGGTGTGGATGACCGTGAGCGCGCCGCCGTCGGGGAGCGCGATGCGGTCGCCATGGTCGAGCAGGCGTTCCGGCGGCTGTTCGTAACGGCCGTCGATGCCGAAGTGGCCCGAGAGGTTCAGGTCGGGATCGGCAAGGAACGGGGCTTCCGTGCGGTGGATCATGACGGCCGCCTGAGGGTGCCGCTTTTTCAGCGCGCCGAGCGCGCCGATATGGTCGTAATGGCCGTGGGTGATGAGCATCGCGGAAAGGGTGCGCGTGCCGATGCGTCGGAGCAGGATAGCGGGATCGCCGCCCGGATCTATCAGGATGATCTGTTCGCCGAATTCCAGGATATGACAGTTGGCGGTGACCGGGCCGACCGGTTCGGTGACTATGCGGAAGGGCATGGCGTTCTTAGGGCGCCGCCGGCTTGAAGGGAGCGAGCGCCGTTTCGGCCTGCAGAAGCGCGCCGCGCCAATCGGCGTCGGAGACCCCTTCGGCGATGGCCGAATGGATGAGCGCCTGTTCGAACAGGTCGTACATCTCGACCGAGACGGCGGAGACGAAGAGATCGCCGCGTTTGGAGCAGGACAGTCGCGCGGAGAGGAAGCGTGATGTGGCGGGTTTCTGCGCGAGCGTTTCGAGATCGGCGGTCGTCGGGGCGGGAGAGAGTTTCAGCCCCAGTTTGCGGGTGGCGTAGGATGTCAGTGAGGCGCGGATGGCTCCCGGATCGATCGCGGTGCAGGTGCCCGGGTCGATGCGCCATGCGGCGAGGGAGAGCGCTTCGACCGCGAGCCGTTGCCATTCGGCGGCCGTAACGGCGAGTCGTGCCCACGAGTCGTAGGTGCTCGCGCCGTACCGTTTCCACCGCTCGGAATATATCTCGGGCTCGTAGTTCTTCAGCGTCACCTCGGCGCCACGCTCGATGGTGACATCCTTGAGGTAGCCCGCATCGGCGCCGAGCAGTTGTTCTTGGTAGAGATTGGTGCCGTATTTTACCCGCACCGACATTTGTTTGCTGACATAGGCGATGGCGTTCGCGACCGCTTTGGTGCGCGATTCCTCCTTGTCGGGTGTTGTTGCCGCACCGTAGAAGTAGTGGGTGCCGCTTTGCGGGTCGTACTCGTGTATCTTCAGGGTGGCGCGCCATGCCGGTTCGTTGTCGTCCTTTTCAAGCAGTTCACCGGTCGCGAGCGGTGTGGCCTGCGGGGCGACGATGCCTTTCTGGGGGGCGGCGGCCTGTGGCGCGGTGGCGGTGCAGGCAACGAGGAGGATGATGGCAAAAAAGGCGGTAAGACGCGATACGGACATGAGGACCTCCGGTGAAGCGGTTATCACGGTATATTCGCCGTCGCACCGTGCGAAGTCAATTTTTTGATGCGTCGCTTTTTTGCATTTCTTCCCGCGAAAGCATATAGTTCAACATTGTTCTCACGGAGGTTCTCATGGATAGGCTCAAAAGCGAACTCAAACGGATCATGGCGCGGTTCCCGGCGTACGGGTTCCGGTTCCGCTACCTCGACTGGGAGACCGATTTTCTCCGGTTCTACCGCAGTCAGGCGAACTACAATATCACGAAGCGGACGGTGGTGCTCAGCGGCACGGTCGAGCGCGAGAAGCGGAAGTTCTCCTTCCAGATCGCCGACCCTGACGGCGCGAAGGCGGCGGCGATGGTCGAACGGGCGGTGAGCCTGCTGGATGATCTGCCGCCCGACCCCGATTTCGTCAGTTTCGAGGACGACCCGACGCAGTACGAGTACCACGATTTTGTGAAGGCGGCCGATTCGGCGCCGCTTGCGCGCAAACTCGACATACTCGAACAGGCGGCCGCAGCGGCCGGCCCGCTCGGCTTCGATATCTACGGCACCTTCATCACCGTCAACTCCGACGGTTTTCTGCTCCAGTCAAACGGGCTCGATAAACGCATCTTCGTCTCGCCGCTCATGCTCGACATGAAGGCGGTGGCGCGGTCGAATGGGGCCACGGTCATCAACTCGTTCGGCGGCATCTCGCTGAAAGGTTTCTCGGCCGATGTTTTCATCGCCGAACTGGCGCGCAAGATGAAGTGGGCGACCCTCCCGGTCACCGATGTGGAGCCGGGCGACTACACCGTCATCCTCGGCCCGCAGGCGGTCCACACCTTTCTGTCGTACCTTCTGTCGGGTGCCTACGGGCAGGCGCTCGACAACGGCACCAGTTTCTTCGAAGGGAAGGAGGGGCGGGCGATCTTCCCGGCGGCCTTCAGCGTCGCGTCGCGCCCCGACCACCCGCAACTCATCCCGTTCCCGTACAACGGCGACGGTCACATCGCGCGGCCCCTCACCTTCATCGACAAAGGGGTCTTCCGCGATTTCGCGATGAACCACTACTACGCCCATAAACTGCACCGGCCCAAGAACGGATCGGTCGGCGTTTCGGCGCTCGTGATGGAGCCGGGCGACGCGCCGCTCGAACGAATGATCGCGGGTATCGACCGCGGGCTCTACATCGCCAATCTCCACTACATGAACTTCATCAACCGCAAGGAGACATCGGTGACGGGGCTCACGCGCGACGGCACCTTCCTGATAGAGAAGGGGAAGGTGGTGAAGGTGGTCAACAACCTGCGCTATACCGTGAAGATATCCTCGGTCTTCGAGGATCTCGCGGCGGTCGGCAACGACCAACAGGTGGTGCCGAACTCCGACAACTACTTCGAGTTCGACATATTGGCGGGGCTTGTGCCGCACATCCTCACGAAGGGCTTCAAGATCAGTTCCTCCACCCGGACGATATAGGAGGCATGTTTACCCGATATTCTTGCAATAGATGTTCAATAAGATAAAATCCGATGTCTATTACGAGGAGGGTAACAACCATGAAAAAAACTCTAGGGATTCTTGGCATGTTTTTGCTGGTCATGACGGCTTGTGATGACAATGCGACCAGCAAGCCGATGGGATCTGTGGGTGGCCCCTGTTATGGTAATGGCACATGTGACGATGGACTTCAATGCGTTTTAGATATCTGCGAAGAAATAACTGACTCCGAAAACACGGACGAATCAACAGAGGGACTAACCGATCTAGACAAACAAGACGATTCTTCTGATGTCGATACCGTTCCGGTTCCTTGTTCAACAGAAAATGAGGTCAGATACCTTGCGTGTGGTTTTAACGGTAACGGATTGCAGAAACAAAAGTGCGCGGCTGGCTATTGGGAAAATGACGGTTCGTGTGACGATCCTGATGAATGTGCGAACGATTCGACACAAGTGATTGCTTGTGGATTTAATGGAAACGGCACACTGAATCAACTCTGTCTTGCAGGCGGTTGGGCTGACAACGGTAACTGTAATGATCCTGATGTTTGCAAAAACGAAACATGGGAAAGCATAGATGGAAACACTTCGGAATGTGTTTTGGGGCAATGGATTTTACGCCGAATCACAAAAATGTGGGGTACGAGTGAGGCCGAATCTGGCAATTCTGTTGCGGTTTCCTCGTTGGGGGACATCTATGTAACAGGATACACCGATGGTTCATTTGACGGGAATGCAAGCGCGGGAAATGAAGACATCTTCCTTACCAGGTGGAATCCAGATCTTACGAAAGCATGGACCAAGCAATGGGGCACAAGTTCTGGTGATGAAGGTAAATCCGTCGCGGTTGACACATCGGGGAACATCTTCGTCACCGGGGTTACAGATGGTAATCTTGACGGTAACACGAGTGCGGGTACCGGAGACAACGCAGATATCTTTCTCACCAAATGGAACCCCGATGGTACCAAGGCATGGACCAAACAATGGGGAACAAAATACAATAGTGAGGTGGGCAACGCTGTTGCAGTGGATGCATCGGGAAATATATTCGTTGCTGGAAATACGAGCGGTCTCGGTGGCCTTGACGGAAATTCAAGTCTAGGTGGCTCCACCGACATTTTCCTCACCAAGTGGAATGCCGATGGCACTAAAGCATGGACCAAACAGTGGGGAACAGATGTTAATGAATGGGGCTCGTCCGTTTCAGTTGATAACACAGGCAACATTTTTGTGGTTGGCTTTACACAAGGTTCGTTGGACGGTAATACAAACATAGGCAACGCCGACATTTTTCTCACCAAATGGAACCTCGATGGCACCAAGGCATGGACCAAGCAATGGGGCTCGGATGCAGAAGATCTCGGCCAAGCCGTTGCTGTTGATTTTGAGGGGTCTGTGTATGTTGCAGGTCGAACACGCGGAGGTCTTGACGGGAACTCGTATTCCGGAATTAATCTAGACGCGTTTTTGTCAAAATTCGATGTCGATGGGTCAAAAGCATGGACTAGACAGTGGGAAACGCCAACCGACTATCAAGGTGCGGCAGTTGCCATTGATACATCGGGAAATATAGTTGTAACAGGATTTAACCAGTCTCTTGTTAAATATGCCGCCGATGGCACAAATGTGTGGACTAAAAAATGGGGAACGGCACCGAGTAATTCTGTTGCCGTAGATTTAATGGGCAATATGTTTTTGGTGGGCCTCACAGATAATGGACTTGATGGATGTGCAACTTATGGCAATTACGACACATATCTTTCCAAATGGTTGGCGGAGTAAGAAAGCGGGGGAAAGAGAATCAATAAGAAAAATAGGAGGATAAGATGGATGTTGCAACCTTTGTGAGGAAAATCGAGGAAGGTATACGGAACATACCGAGAGGGCCTGATCCCCAAAAAGATTTCTTAACAAACTATATGCCAGAAACAGAAGATGCGATGGAACTTCCCTTCCTCGTCAACGGCAAGTATTTCATCAAGAACATAGACAAAAGGGAAGACCGTTCATATCCGCTAGTCCTGATAGCTTCAGAGAACGGTTCTGCCATAAAAAACAAGATGAACTACAGCAAGCTAGATGCGAATTGCAACGATGTTCGAATGTCCGACCCTGGTGAGGCTTTGAGTAGAAAATATGCCAAGTTATTTCTAAACATAGACGGGACGGTTTATGAAATAAAAGATGTTCAAACTTTTAACTATCAAAGAGATGAGGGGGAGATTGGATATTTGGGATTTGATATGGTAATCGTGCCTGCCGCTATCCATATGTTGTTACACGAAATATCGGCCCGATGTTTTCTTTCCTATGGCCCCGACAGTCAACCGATAGAACTTCGTAGCCTCAATGTCATCATCGGTCCCAACGGATCGGGAAAATCAAATCTCATTGAGGCTATTGCTCTTTTACAGGCGGCTCCTCCCGGTATGTTGGTTAATCCAATTCGCGAGGGTGGCGGTGTTCGTGATTGGCTATGGAAAGGAACAGAAAAGAATTTAATTGCAAGTGTCGAGGCGGTTATAGCGCCAATTGGTTTTACTGCAAAAAGTGCATTGCGATATCGTTTCGATTTCACGGAATCCAACAATCGTTTTGAAATTGTGGACGAAAGAATCGAATACGCGGAAGCGTTGCCCGGACATGGTGAGCCTTATTTTTTCTACCGTTATGAAAAAAATCATCCGGTCCTGAACACAAAAGGAGAGAAGGGTGACGGCAAGCCCCAAAAAAGATATCTGAAGAGAGAAGAAATAGATCCCGAGAAATCTATTTTAGCTCAACGCCGCGATCCCGACCTTTACCCTGAGATAACCTACCTTGCCGATGTCTTTTCTCAGATACGGGTCTATCGTAACTGGGCGTTTGGTCGGGGTACGCCGCCGCGTCAGCCGCAACCGGCCGATCTGCCGAACAAATGGCTTTTGGAAGATTGTCGCAACCTCGGTCTGGTGTTGAGCCGTATTCGGAAAAGTAACGGAGCCTTCGCCAAGTTGAAGGAATTCTTTAGCGCGATCTATGATAATGCCGATGATTTCGATATCAATGTCGAAGGCGGTACTGTACAGATATTCGTGCGAGAAAACAACGCATACATTCCCGCTACCCGCCTTTCAGATGGTACCTTGCGCTATCTGTGTTTGCTGGCGATCCTTTGTGATCCCACTCCGCCGCCGCTTATCTGCATTGAAGAGCCGGAATTGGGAATGCATCCCGACATTATCGGCAAAATTGCCGAACTTCTTCGTTATGCCGCCGAACGAACACAGGTAATAGTCACCACACATTCGGTGGCACTCGTTGATGCCTTTACTTCGGAACCGGAAAGCATTCTGGTATGTGAGAAGCATAACGGGAGCACAACGATGACGCGCCTTGACGCGGAGAAGTTAAAGCCGTGGCTTGAAAAATATCGATTGGGTGCCCTCTGGACCAGCGGCGAGATCGGGGGCAACAGATGGTAAGACTATTCGTTGAAGGAGGAGGCGAATCTGAATTTCTTCATGCTCAATGCAGAGAGGCATTCAGTATTTTTCTTAAAAAGGCGGGATTTGAGGGCAGAATGCCTCGTTTGGTGGCCTGCGGTGATCGCGGGACAGCGTTTGATAAATTTCGTACAGCGGTAATATCGGGAGAAGATGCTTTCCTTCTGGTAGACAGCGAAGCTTCCGTTGGAGCGAGTGTGAAAAAGTCGTGGATTCATCTCAAAGGCCGGGAAAACTGGAGTAAACCCAAAGGTGCCACGGATGACATGTGCCATCTCATGGTCCAGTGCATGGAGGCATGGTTTTTAGCTGACAAACAAGTATTGACGAACTTTTTTGGACAAGGGTTCAATCCGAATGCTCTGCCAAAGAACGCCGACATTGAGCAAATCGCCAAAGATGATGTCTATCGTGGTTTAGAGCGAGCTTCTGCACATTGCAAGACCAAAGCGCCGTACGGGAAGGGAGAACACTCCTTTAAGATACTTGCAAAGATCGACCCTACAAAAGTGCGGACCGCCAGTCCATGGGCGGATCGTTTTCTCGTTGAATTAGGGAAAGTGGTATGAAAAAAAGAGTGCAGAACATACTGGACCGGGTCATGAAGCGCGGGGTGCAGTTCGCCGATGTGCGGCTGACCGTCACCGACAGCGAGAGTTTCTCCTTCGAGCGCGGATCGCTCAAGGACTACAGCCTCTCGCAGGATAACACCTCCATCGGCATCCGGGTGCTGACCGGCGGGATGTTCGGCTTTGCCGGGACCAACGACCTGTCGGCAAAAAGCATCGACGCCGCCATCGAGGCCGCGTTCCGCAATGCCGTTGAGTCGCGCCGGTTCCGCCGTAGCGCCATCGAGTTCCCGGCGCAGAAGGCGGTGGTCGCAAGCCGCATCCTTGAGCCGAAGGAGAACCCCTTCACGATGGCCTACGCCGACAAGATAAACTGGTTCATGCCCATCGTGCAGGGGCTCACCGGCGGCAAGCGGACCATCTACAGCCGGTTCGAGGCCGAATTCCGCCGCCAATACAAGATATACGCCAACAGCGAAGGGACGCTCGTCGAGACGATGCGCTATCATGTCAACCCCGAGATGTCGGTCCTCGCCTCCGACGGCAACGCCGTTATGTCGCGGACCTGGCCCGGGATGATGTCGTCGCGCGCCGGCGGGTTCGAGGTGATGCGCGACTTCGCCTTCCCCGAACATGTCGAAGGGATCATCGCCGAGGCAGATCAACTGCTCGACGCCCCGCGGATAACCGAAGAGCGGGCCGATCTCATCATCGGCGGCTCGCAACTCGCGCTCCAACTGCACGAATCGGTAGGGCACGCCACCGAGGCAGATCGTATCTTCGGCATGGAGATCAGTTACGCCGGGAAGACCTTCGTGAAGCCGGAACACATCGGCAAACTGCGGTACGGTTCGCCGCAGATGACGGTGGTGGCCGATTCGACCGACGAGACCGGCATCGGTTTCAACATCGACGACGACGACGGTGTCCCGGCCAAGCGCGCCACCATCATAAAGGAGGGAATACTCACCGACCTGCAGACCTCGCGCGAGACCGCTGCGCTCCTCGGCCTTGCGCCCAGTTCCAACATGCTCGCGGTCCACGGCTCCGACATCCCGCTCATCCGGATGAACAACCTCAACCTCCTGCCGGGGAAGGCGGGGACGCTCGCCGACCTTGTCGCGAACACCGAAAAGGGCTATCTCATCGACTTCACCAAAACATGGTCCATCGACGACAGCCGCAACAATTTCCAGTTCACCACAGAGATCGGGTGGAAGATAGAGAAGGGGAGGATCACCGGCATCGTCAAGGAGCCGACCTACTACGGCATCACCACCGAATTCTGGAATTCGTGCGACGCGGTCTGTTCCGAGAGCGAATGGAAATACTGGGGCACCTTCTTCTGTGGCAAAGGGGAGCCGGGACAGGCGATGCAACTGTCCCACAAGACCGCCCCGGCACGGTTCAGAAATGTTGTCGTGAATGTGAAGGCCTAAAAATACCGCAACATGAACTGTTCGACGGCGGCCGCTACATCGGGCATCGCCACCTCATAGATCCCTTTCATGCCGAGTTCGAGTTTCGCCGCATCGTTGAGCGCCGCGACGACGGTGCGGTTCTTGTAACGGGCGAGGACCTCGGCGAAGTTGTACTTCAGATAAAAGGCGTTGTTCTCCTGCAGGAGCGCCGGTATCTCGCCGGACCTTTTCTTGCTCTGGAGGATACGACCGTCGAGTATCACCCGGAAGTGTTTCATGAAGAGGGAGATGATGACCGGATGGATCTTCTGCTCTCCCTCACCGGTCTTCAGGTCGCGGTACAGTTCGATGGCGCGGACCTTGTCGCCCTTTACGAGATGGTCCATGATGCGGAAGATCTTCTCCTCGCCGAAGGAGGAGAGCATCGGTTCCGCCTCGGCGAGCGTCAGCGACCTTTTCCCCGCGCTTTCGGCCCAGAGCCGCAGTTTGCCCACCTCGGTCTCAATGTGGAATAGGTCGCCACTTTCTTTCTGCAGAAAATGATTTATGAGCCGCTGGTCCGGCTTCACCGGTCCGAACTGCGATACGATGAAGGCGGTGACGGCCGTCTTGTCGGGGGGGGGGAGTTCGTGAAAGAACTGCTTGTACTCCTTGCCGGTGACCGTCTTATAAAATTTGGTCCGCTTGTCGAGGTCGTTAAAGAAGAGGAGGAGAAGATTGTCCTGCTCCGGCTTCGCGATGGCTGATTCAAGGAGCGTGAGCGTCGCGGCATCCAGTTTCTCTTTCCCCTGAATGAAAAAGTCGAGCAGGACGACCTTGCGCGTCGCGAAGAATCCGATCTCGCGGGAGGCGCTGATGGCCTCGCGCAGTTGCGAAGGTTCTGTGCCGTCGTAGGAGGCGACGGTGTGTCCGACCGCCCGGCCCGCCTCATCGGCGCTCTGTTTGAGGCACCGGATGAGGAACCGTTCGGTCGAAAAGAATATCCGCACCCCGCCGTCCTTCTTGAAGTCGATGAGTTCGGTCGCCTTGGGGGGGAACGAGGTCTTACCGGCCATCAGCCGACCACATTGAGCAGTTTGTCGGGGACATAGATGATCTTCTTGATGGAACCGGAGTTAAGGAATTTCGAGAAATCTTTCGCGCGGACGGCCGCCTCAACCTCCTCCTTGGTGGCGGTGGTCGGGACGATTATCTTATCGCGCACCTTGCCGTTGACCTGCACGACGATCTCTTTGGTGTCGCCGATAAGCGCATCGGGCCGGAAATCGGGGAAGGCCCGTGCCGAGAGCAGGTCGGTCCCGCCACGGAGCGCGTGCAGTTCCTCGGTCATATGCGGCGCGAAGGGGTTCAGGAGCCCGACGATGGTCCGCAGGACGAAAGCGAAGACCCGTTTCTCCTCATCGGTCGCCGGTTTCACCTTGTAGGCGGCGTTGGTGAGTTCCATGATGGCGGCGATGCCGGTGTTGAAATGGAATCGCTCTATCTCGTCACGCACCTTCTGTATCGTCTGGTGGGCCTTGCGGAACAGGTCGGCGAACGGGCCGCCCTCGGCCGGGTCATCGGGGAAGGCCCGGATGAGGTCCAGGTTGTCGGTGACGATGTTCCACACGCGGGCTATGAAGCGGGAAGAGCCCTCGACGCCGTCGGCCGACCATTCGAGGTCCTTTTCCGGTGGCGAGGCGAACAGGATGAAAAGTCGCGCGGTGTCGGCGCCGTACTTGGCGACCATCTTGTCGGGGTCTATGACATTTTTCTTGGATTTGGACATCTTCTCGATGCGACCGACGGTGACGGGGGCCCCGTTCTTAATGCTGAACGGCTTCCCGTCGCGCCATTCGAGCTCTTCGGGATAGAGGTATTCGTCGCCCGCCTTGTACGATTCCATGCAGACCATCCCCTGCGTGAGGAGGTTCTTTACCGGCTCGCGGAACGAGACATAGCCGAGGTCGGCGAGCACCTTGGTGAAAAAGCGGGTGTAGAGCAGGTGCATCACAGCGTGTTCGACCCCGCCGATGTACTGATCCACCGGCATCGAGTGATCGACCTCGCCCTTGTCAAAGGGGGCCGTATCGTTGTGGGGGTCGCAGTAGCGCAGGTGATACCACGACGATTCGACGAAGGTGTCCATCGTGTCGGTCTCGCGCACCGCCTTCCCTCCGCAGGTGGGGCAGGTGGTCTCATAGAACGACGGCATCGACTTTATCGGCGAATTGACCCCCGAGAAGCGGACATCCTCGGGGAGCCGCACCGGCAGGTCGCTCTTTTTGACCGGCACCATGCCGCACTTGTCGCATTTCACCATCGGGATGGGACAGCCCCAGTAACGCTGGCGCGATATGCCCCAGTCGCGGAGGCGGAAATTGATGCCGACCGCCCCTTTGTTGTGGGCGACCAGCCACTGCGACACCTTCTTCTTGCCCTCTTCCGACGGTGCGCCGGTGAACTCGCCCGAGTCGGTCATCACGCCCGGTTCAGTGTAGGCCTCGGTGAGCGGCAGATCGAGTTTTTTGTCTTTCGGTTCGATGACCACCTTGACCGGCAGGCCGTATTTCTGCGCGAACTCGAAATCGCGCTGGTCGTGCGCCGGGACCGCCATCACTACGCCGGTGCCGTAGTTCGCCAGCACGAAGTTGGCGAAGTAGAGCGGCACCTTCGCGCCGGTCACCGGGTGGATGAGGTGTCTGCCGGTGAAGTAGCCTTTCTTCTCGTAGTTGTCGTCGCGGACATTGGCGGCGTGGAACGACCTCACCTCCTCGATGAAGGCGGCCATCTCCTGTTTTTCCGTGGCCGTCGCCAGTATCTCGTTGGCCAGCGGGTGTTCGACCGCCATCGACACGAAGGTGACCCCCATCAGCGTGTCGGGACGCGTGGTGAAGACGGTCAGTTTCCTGCCATCTTCCGTGGCGAAGTCGATGTAGGCCCCCTCGCTCTTCCCGATCCAGTTGCGCTGCATCTCCTTGACATGGTCGGGCCAGCCGGGGAGGTCGTCCAGATCGCGGAGCAGTTCGTCGGCGTAGGCCGTTATCTTGAAGAACCACTGGTCTATCTTTTTCTTGGTCACGGTCGAATCGCACCGCCAGCATTGGCCCTCCTCGACCTGTTCGTTGGCGAGTACCGTCGCGCACTTGTCACACCAGTTGACCTCCGACTCCTTCTTGTAGACCAGCCCCTTCTCCCACATCTCGATGAAGAAGAGTTGTTCCCAGCGGTAGTATTCGGGGCGGCAGGTCGCGATCTCGCGCTCCCAGTCGTAGGAGAAGCCCAGTTTCCTTAACTGGCTCTTCATGTTGTCGATGTTCTTGTAGGTCCAGACGGCGGGAGCGGTCTTGTGCTCTATCGCGGCGTTCTCGGCCGGTAGACCGAACGCATCCCACCCGATGGGGTGGAGCACATTGTAGCCGCGCCGGGTCCAGTAGCGCGCCACCACATCGCCGATCGAATAGTTGCGGACATGGCCCATGTGGATGCGCCCCGAGGGGTAGGGGAACATCTCGAGCATGTAGTATTTCCGCTTATCGCTCTTCCTGCCATGATAGGTGAAGGCGCGGTCGTCCATCCATTTCTTCTGCCATTTCGGTTCCAGTTCCGAGGGACGATACTCCATGGGGATTGCCTCCTGTCTAGCGGAAGCGCTCGGCGACGAGTTGCTCGATGCGCTTCTTGAGCACGAGTTTTGATTTATCGTATATGTCCTGCAGTTTCTCCCGTTCCCGTTTACCGAAAGGGTGAGAGGGGGAGAGTTCCTGCGTGAGGACGGTGAGCCCCTTTTTCTCGTTGCCGGAAGAGATGTAAAGTTCGGCGAGCAGGAGCACGAGGTAGTTGTGATAGATGAGTTTTCCGGGCGACAGGAAAGGCGCTTGCTCGATGAGGTACTTGACCCCCTTGAGGGCGCGGGCCCGATCGCCCTGATAGAAGGCCATCTCGGCGGCGAGTATCAGCCCCGGCAGATAGGTGCGATCGCATTCGAGCACCCCGTCTATCATGGAGAAGGTCCTCGGTTTGTCGCCGCTCTGCCGGAACGCCTCGGCTTTGAGGTAGAGGAGCGCGGGAACGCATCGCTGGGAGGGGGGAGGGGCCAGTTTCTCGAGTTTCTCGCCGATGACCTCGGCCGTTTCGGGGGAAAGCGCCGCATAGTGTTCGCGCAGTTCGTTCCAGAAGGGGGTGGAATCGAAAGTCCCCTTTCCGGCGACCGCGTCGGCGTCCGAGAAGAGAAAATAGGAGTTGTAGAGGTCGTAGAGCCGTTCGTTGATGTCGCGCCGGTCGCGATTTTCCGTGAGTAGTTGGACGGCGCGCATCGTGAGGCCCGCCTGTAGGTAGCGCTGGATAACGGCGAGTCGTCCGTCGGGGCCGGTCAGGGAGTAAAGGCGGTCGAGCGCGCGTTGGATCTCCGGCCGGTTGTCGGTCCGCAGGAGCACCGATAGATGGGCGTTCAGGATGGTCGCCGAATCGGGATATTTCTCGGCGAGAGCCTTCAACTCCTGAGCCGACTGGGCGTCGCGCGACAGGAGGTAGCGTATCTCGGCTATCTTGGCCGCCTGTTCGGGCGTCCGGGGGGTGGCGGCTATCTTCTCGTAGAGGGCGAGCGCCTCCTCGAGGTAGTTCTCCTTCTCGCAGCAGATGGCGGCGGTCCGAAGCACTTCGTTGTCCTGCGCGACGGCGGGGAAGAACTGCTGGATCTCCTTGAAGGCGAAGAAGCAGTTGCTGTGGTCGCCGTTCCGGTACGAGGAAAGCATAACGAGTTTCAGGTCATCGGCATTGCGCGCCGTCCCTTTTTTCTCGCGGACATAGAGCGCCATCCGTTTGGCATCCTCGGTGCGCCCCCCGTTCATGAACCGGTTGAGGATATCGGCGCAGAAAGGTCTGCCCGGACAGCCGAGATAAAACCCTTCCCGTTCGAGAAGCGGGTCGTGCGCCGCGGCGCCAAGCGCCACATAGGCTTCCGAAAGGAGGTGCCGCTCCTCGCTTTCGCCGCGCCATCGGGCCAGTGTGCCGGTGAGTTGTCGCACCTGTTCATCGGAAAGTGCCCGTGTCGAGTCGGCGATCGCGTCTTGCTTCACCGCTTTCCGCGCGATAGCGGCGACGCGCAGTTTCTGAGGCAGTTCGAGCGCCGGGAACTCGGTGAGCATCGCCTCGGCGATCCTCAGCGACTCGTCATACCGCGCCGCGCGGTAGAGGAGCAGAGCGTCATACCATGCGGTGCGAAGATTCGACCGTGTGACGGGGCCTTGCAGGCGAGGGGTAAAGGCGGCGAGATCCGCCGCATTCTCCGGTACCGCAGAGTCGAGAGCGTGTTCGCGGATGAGCGGCGAGGTGGCGGGATCCCCCTCGATATAACGGAGGATCTGTTCCATCGACGGATCCTTCTGGGTCGAGAGGGTGTAGTAGAATCGGACCTGTGAAAGGATGTCCTTGTGGTCCGAGAGGTGGTAGTCGAGCAGGGCAAAGGCGGTCAGATAGAAGAGCGCCTTACGCGGTGCGTCCTCGTTCGGGAATCGCCGCTCGACGGCGCGCATCTCGTCGCTCCGTCGCTCGAAATCGGCGACCGAGAGAGGCCAGAGTGTCGCCTCCGGGTCTTTCAGCATCTTGTCGACACCGCTCGTGCCGCCTCCCCAGAGTGCCCACAGCGTCAGTATGACGGCCAGTGCGCCGAGCGCGAGTATCATCAGGTTGCGTTGTCCGGCACGCCGGTAGTGTTCGTTGTCCTCCGTGGAGAATTCGGGAAGCCGCACATAGCGCGTCTTTGATGCGGATGCCGTGGTCGTGGCCGTGGGAGCGACACCTTCCGGCGAGCCCGCCTCCTCGATCTTCTTACGCGCCCGGAAATGGTTGGGGTTGACCGCGAGCACCGCTTTGAACTGTTCTATCGCCTCCGCCGGTCTGCCGAGCGCGAGGAGCGCGGCGCCGCGGAAGAAATCTATCTCGGGGGTCTGTTCACCCCGCCATGCGTCAGTCTCGGCGAGGATGCGGTCGTATTCGTTCTCCTTGTGCGCCTGATCGAGATATTCGATGAATTTGGGGAGGCTTTGCTGTTTCTCGCTTTCCTGTTTGAGGGTCTCGAGTTTATTGCTCATCGTGCCCCGGTGTGTAGACGCCGCGTCGGTCGGGTGGCAGACAGAGCGCCACGCGGCGGCCGAGATGGTCCATGATGTCGGCCTTTGCCTGTTCGCCGGAACCGAAACGGGCGTGGAGATCGCGGAGCATGACCGGTTCGCCGACCGTCACCTCGACCCGCGCATAATGCAGGGAGTGATCGTTTATGGGAAGTATATGGTTGCCGCCGAGTATGGCGGCGGGAAGTATCACGGCGTCGCCGGCCGATCCAATGAGTTTCAGCACGCCGGGGAGGAAACGGTTCAGGTTGCCGCTTCTGCTCCGGGCCCCCTCGGGGAATATGAGGAGGATCCGGACCTTCTGTTCGATGTCGGCCATGACCTTTTTCGCGGCGCGGGCGATCTCTTTGAGCGGCAGGGCCGCGTCACCGCTCGCCACGGCGAGCGACTGGGCAATGAGCAGGGAATTGAATTGGAGCGAGGCGAAGGTTTTGAATCTCTCGTTATAGACCTTAGGGCCGACGACGACCGAGAAGTCGTCGCCGAAGCCCTTCACCTCAAGCATCGGGTGGAACATGGTCGCGAGCAGATTGGCGTCGGCGTAACTCAGGTGGTTGGTCAGCAGGATGAGGCGGGAGGCGGTCCCGCCGCGCACCAGATCGAGCGATCTCTCAAGGTTGCCAACGCCGCTGAGCACCTGTTCGGTGATGATATAAAGGACATTTTTGAGGACGCGCCGCGCAAAGGGAGCGTAAGGGTGAAAGCCCCATTCCTTGCCGGCGGAAAGATATCGTTCGAGAAAGCCCTCAAGTTCCGGGAGCGGGGTCTCGCGGGCTGTCTGTTCGATGAGCGGCCATATCTGGGGGGGGACGGTCTGTTCCCAGTCAGGGAACATCGTGCGTATCTCTTCGATCACCCGCTCAACGATCTGCATGAACAACGCTCCGTTCCAAGATAGAAGGTCATCGAAGCACCCTTATAATGGAAGAGGGGGACAAAATCAAGTTATGCGGTCACTTGGCGGGGAGCGAGACGGTCGAGACGACCTTGCCGAGTATGCTGAAATCCTCTCGGTCGGTCACCGGTATCGGGCGGTGCCGTTCGTTCTCGGGCATCAGGAAGACGCCGTCGGAGGCTATCTTGAGCCGTTTCACGGTCGCCTCGTCGCCCAGAAGCGCCGCGATGATGTCGCCCGACTCGGCGACCGGCTGGCGGCGCACGATGACGAGGTTGCCGTCAAGTATCCCGGCGTCCACCATCGAGTCGCCGACCACCTTGAGCGCGAAGAAGCGGCCAGTGCCGATGGAGCCGGCGTCCACGAGGATCTCTCCCTCGCAGTTCTCTTCGGCGAGCAGCGGTGAGCCGGCGGCGATGCGCCCGACGATGGGAACGCGTGCCAGATGGATGTCCGGTATGTCGTCCGGTTCGCGCCGTGACGGGTCTCCGACGACCTCAAGCGATCGCGCCTGTCGCGGGGAGCGCCGCAGATGCCCTTTTTTCTCGAGCCGCGCGATCTGTTCATGAACACTGGCCGCCGATATGCCGAGCGCCGACGCTATCTCGCGGGTGGTGGGGGAAAAGCCGCGCCGTTCGGTCAGTTCGCCGATGGCGGCGAGGATCTTCTGCTGTGACACGGTGAGCGGCGATCGTTTCGTCTCCATGATGCCTCCTGCCTGACAAGTGGTCAACAGACTGATGATATGCCTGACAAATGAAAGGTCAAGAAAAATTTTTTAAGTAGAGTCCGGCCTTTCTGAAAACTTGCTAATGTCAGGGGAATATTTAAAATGCATGAGGTCTTGGAGTGGAGGTTCCCCTATGAAGATCCTAGGCGCCACATTGCTCGTGGGGTGGTCGGTGGTCGTGTTGTTCACCGGTTGCTCCAGTGATCTCGATAAGATCGACTGGGACGCCGTTCGTGCCGACAAGGATAGCGCCGTGACGGGTGACGATAACGATGGGCTGCTGGCGGATGATCTGCAGAACGATCGGGAGGGAGAAGACGCCGATGGGGCAGGGAACGATGCCCCGCTGAAGGAGACCGATTCTCCGGGCGATCCCGACGAGGACGGACATTATCCCGACGACGCTTATCCCGATGACGAGGAGAGCGACGGATACCTGCCTGACGACATGAACACGGATGACGGGGAACCCGATGGAGAGTATCCCGACGAGGCCGACCCCGATGAAACGACACCCGACGGCGACCTGTCGGACGAAGGCCATCCTGATGATGCCACGCCCGACATCGACAACGCGACACCTATCTGCACACCGAATGAGATCGTGGCCTGTCCGTACAGCGGTGATCCCGAAAAACTGGGCGTCGGTCCCTGCAGGGCGGCGACAAAGCAGTGCTCTCCCGATGGCTACCATTGGGGGCTTTGCACCGGCGAGGTCCTTCCTAATCCCGATGTCTGCACAGACGAGGTGGACAACGATTGCAACGGCACCCTCAACGACGGGTACGCCGACAATGCCGCCGGTTGCGCCTGTGTCCCGAAAAGCGCTACCGAGTGCTACACCGGTCCCGCCGGTACGGTCGGAGTGGGGATCTGCCATGCCGGCACCATGACCTGCTCCACGATGGGGACCGGCTACGGTTCCTGCCAAAACGAACAGACGCCGTTACTTGAGGAGATATGCGGCAACGGGGATGACGATGACTGCAACGGTCCGATCGACGATGATATCGACGAGGACGGCGATGGCTGGGGCCGCTGTTCGGGCGACTGCTGTGAGAACCTCACCCAATGTGCCGACCCGACGAAGGTCAATCCGGGAGCGGTCGAGGTGCAGGGCGACGGCGTGGACAACGACTGCAACGACCAGACCGACGAGCCGTCGCCGACCGATTGTTCAACTGCGGCGAACTTCTCCGACATCACGCCGCTCGATCTTTTGTATGCCATGGACATCTGTCAGGTCTCGACGAACGGTTCGTGGGGCATTGTCGGGACGCCGACACTGACCCGCGCCAACGGCGCCGGTACGATAGAAAACCTCCAGATAGCGGTCATGACCCAGTTCGGTACCCACGAATCGAATCTCGCCATCGCCAACGACACGATGGCGACCCTTTCCTCGGGGCGCGCCCGTGACGGGAACGACCCCAGTGCCACGACCGCTCTTACCTATTCGTATGTCACCGGCACCCCTCCCGCCGACTTCATCAGCGCTCACAACAATGCACTTCCGACGACGAAAACGGGATGCCCGAGCGGCTCCGGCGCCAACGATTCGGTCATGCTGACCGTGCAACTCAAGGTGCCGACCAATGCGCTTTCCCTGTCGTTCAACTTCCGTTTCTTCTCTCAGGAATATTGGGAATACACCTGTTCTGAGTATAACGACTTCTTCATCGCGATGCTCGATACCGCCTCAGAAGGTATGCCGGCCGACAAGAACATCTCGTTCGATTCGAACAGCGGGTATATCAGCGTGAACACGGACCAGTTCTTCACCGTCTGCGAGGTCAAGGAGGGCTACACTTGTCCCGACGGTACCGATCCACTGGCGGGGACCGGGTACGACCAACAGGAAGAGGATACTGGTGGCTGTACGCCGGGGTACCACTATGTCGCGGGGGCGACCCAATGGCTCACCACCACTGCGCCGGTCATACCGGGCGAGACGATAACGCTCAGGTTCGTGATATGGGATACCTCCGATCAGGCGCTCGACTCGCTGGTGCTTCTTGATAATTTCAAGTGGAGAGCCGAGGGAACGAGCGGTCCGGTGACCTTCGCCTGCTGGGATACCAACAAGAACGGCGAGTGTGATGTCGAGACCGAGGATCTTTCGGGTGACGAGAAGTGTAGCGAGTTCGACTGTCTGTAGATATCTTCCGGTTCAGATCTTGCCGCGCAGGAGTTCGCGCACCGTGATGCGGCCGTAATCCCAGAATGTCCACCAGAGACTGCGGAAGTCGAGGTTGCTGAACAGGTTGTCCCAGACCCCGGCCGGGAGCATCGCCGGGATGCAGCCGTGGGCGTATTCGAGCATCCAACTGTCTCCTTCGATGCGGTAACCCTTCGCCGAGCGGGCTTTGAGCGTCGCGTGGTCGCCCGGCCTGAACACGGTACGGTCTATCTCTCCTTCCACATAGACCCACATCTCGCCCTCGACCATGAAGTCGTGGACGGTGGCGAAATAGCGCCCCGAATGGCCTTCGGTGCCGATGGGGGAGCCGAAGATGATGAGGTATTCCGAAAGCGACGCGTAGAGTATCGTCATCGTGCCGAGCGCGCCGTTGGCCGAGTTGAGAACCCAGCGCTGGCGCTTCTCGATGCGGCCCGGCCAGCGGGCATCGATCATGTCGATGAGCGTTTCGAATCGCTCCCTGCGAGGCACGGCGAGCGCGGACGCCTGCCGGGCGAGTTCATGCAGTTCCTCGGTAGTGAAGAGTCGCGACATGCTTTCCTCCATCGGTGGCCGTGAGCATACCTGTTCCGTCGCGAAAAGCACTTTTTTTGCAAAAGGGGCCGTTATCCATACAATCGGGAGACCGCAGGGAAGGAGGTCACGGGTGTCGCGATATGTGGCGATGATGAAGAGCTCGTTAACGGTCCGTTTCGGCTTCATGAACATCCTGTTATCGCTCCTTACCGTGGGGGCGCTGGCGCTTCTCAAGAGCAGCCGTCCCGAACTCGATCTCCTCCGTCCCTCCCTGTCGAGTGCGGCACACCTCGTGTTCACGGTCCTTTCGGTCAACATCCACTGGCTGTTTTTCAACGCGCTTTTTTCCCGTTGGCGCACGGGGCGAGTGATGGCCGCGCTGCTGACCGTGGCGACGCTCTGGCTCCTGTACGCCTATCACTATACGACGAACTTCTCCTTCGACTACGCGGTGATGCGCGACAATGTCCGCGAGATATTCTTCAGCGACTCGGTGTCGGTCATAACGGGCCGCATCGGCACCCCTTTCATCTTCGCGCTTATCGCGATACTGTCTCTGTTGGCGATCGTCGAGTGGCGCCGCGGCCTGCTGTCGCGGCAGGTGCAGGAGGCGCCGCTCCTCCCCAAGGTCCTCCTCTGGGGCGGTCTCTACGCGCTCTGCGTTCTCCTGCCGATACCTTCGCATGATGAGGGTATCCTGTTCGGCAGGAGCCTGTACCGGTACTACGCCGAAGAAACGGCGGTCGTTTCCTACGAACGGGGCGCCTTCCCGCTGGTCAAGGAAGGACCGACCATCGCCTCACTTCCTCCCGCCGAACGACCGCACATATTCATCCTGCTGATGGAGTCCTTCAACGGCTTCATGCCCGAGGCGCGCAACGAGAACGGCGAGGAGTACACGCCCTTCTTCAATTCGCTGATCCCGCAGGGGCTCTATGTCGAACGCTTCTATGGCAACTCGGTACAGACCTCGAAAGGCCACTTCGCGGTATTTTTCTCGGTCGTCCCGAGCATCCGTGGCAAGGTCTACACCGACTACCCGCGCACCAGATTCCATTCGTTGCCCAAGGCGCTCTCGAATGCCGGCTACGAGACGATATTCTTTCAAGCATACAAGGATCTTTCGTTCGACAATACCCGATCCTTCCTTT
>JAKLFG010000080.1 GCA_022711315.1 bacterium
ATCACCCTTCGCGCCGGGCTCGCCGGGATCACCCTTTGCGCCGGGCTCGCCGGGATCACCCTTTGCGCCGGGCTCGCCGGGATCACCCTTCGCACCGTCAAGACCGTTGCATACATAGTGGTCGCCGCCGATCTGGACATCGTCGCCGGTGTCGCCCGGGGTGCCATTGTCATCCCATATCTGGATCGTTATGCCGCCGTTAAGACAGGTCGTCATCGGATCGTTGTCGATGATGGTGATGATCTGATTACCGGCGAGCAGTGACCCGCCGTACAGAAGCATCGTGACGAAGGCCGCATTCCGGAACATGTTCATGATCTCCTCCATGATAAAAAACGAACGCTACCCGAAACTTCGAGAAGAATTATACAAAGAAGAGAGGGCAAGTCAACCTCCGGGAGAAAACACTTGCAAGACGGAAAGGTATGGAGTACCATGGCGCCGGAGTTATTCAGGGAGCGTTCGAGCGGATGCGTTTTTGTGTGGCCGTTCTCCCCGTTTTTTTCGTGCTTGTCGCGACCGCTTTTCCCTTGCGTGCCGCTGATACGCTTCCCGACGCCGATGCGGTGAAACCCCCGGTGACCCCCGCCGCCGACGAGGTGGTGCTCGATCCGGCCCCGGCCGTTGACAAGGACAAGGAGGAGAAGCGGCGCGAGGAACGGCAAAAGGAGCGCAAGGAGGATCGGAAGAAGAAACAGCAGAAATCGGGGAAGGGGAAATGCAAGGTCTGATATTCCTTCTCCTCTTCATCGCGTCACTCGGTCTTTCCGCCGCCGAAGAGGCACCGGAAGATGAGGTCGCGCCGGCGGTCTCGTTCAGTGGCTCGGTGGGGCTCGGTGGCGGCTATGAGAGCGATGTGGCCCGTTCGCAGGGTCTTGTCGGCGGTCGGATCGGCGCCGGGGACATCATCTTCGACCTGTCGGGAGAGGTCGTTCTGTTCGAAGAGGTCGCTATCGGCGCCTTGTTCCTGCACGATGTCATGCCGGCCTACGACGGTCGCTATACCCGAATGGCGACAGGGCTGACCGTCGACTGGTACCGCGACCTCGGTCCGGTCGAGATAGATCTTGGCGCCGCGGGGGAACTGTCGCTCATCGACCGTTTCGACCCGACACCCTATTTCGGCTCGTTTGATGGCTATGTCGAACTGGTGATACCGCACGGAGAAACGCTGGAGTGGTTGGTGACGCTGACCGGCGCCTATCAACACGGCCTGCGTGACGATGTGGCGTATCTGCGCGGCCCGGACCTCTTTCTGCAGGGGGCGGCGCGATGGCATTTCGACGAGGACAACGGTCTTTTCGCCGGTGGGTACCGGGCCGGCGTTTCCCTGCGTGAGGAGGCGGGGCTCTACGACCTCGCGGGTCTCGCTGAAGCGGGCTTCACCGCGCTTGCGGCCTGCAATGAGCATTTCGAGCAGGCCCTGTTCATCAAAGCGTCGTATGACCTCGATCCCTTCTCGTTCATCGGCCGGTTCTCGGCGATACACCGTTACGCTTTCCGGAAGGACTTGTGGGCGACGCTTGATGAGCGAAAGGAGAAACGCCGCATCGAACTGGTGATCGCGCCGTCGTTGGAGACACGAGTCTCTTTTTCCGACTCTTCAGACATCTCGGTGCAGTACGACATCGAGTACACATCGAGTAGCATCGGAAAGAGCGATTACTACGACATGAACGGGCTTCGACATACGGTCCGCATACTGGCGACACAATACTTTTGATGGAGCATGCCATGAGATCTTCCCGTGTCCCGATAGCCATGCTTCTCTTTTTCTGTGTCTCCTGTGACCCGGGCGAGACGACGACGGTGTACGATACGGGCGTTTTTTTCGATCTCGATCAAGTGGTGGTCGATGACGGGAGTAGTGATGACGGCGCGATGCTTTTCGATGATGACCTTGTCGAACCTTCCGACGAGGATGCCTTGTTCGGTGATGATCCCGGTATCGCCGATATCGATACGGTGGCCCCGGTCTGTCCCGACGATATGGCGGAAGTGGGGAATATCTGCGTCGATAGATACGAGGCGTCACGCGGCAACGCGAAGGTCGACAGCGCGGGTGACAACGAAACGGTGGCCCGTTCGGTCGCCGGTGTCCTGCCGTGGATGGTGAACCCGATGACCGCCGATGCCCTGAACAAGTTCAAGGCGGCCTGCGCGGCGGCGGGGAAGCACCTCTGCTCGGTCGGTGAATGGATGGCGGCCTGCGAGGGGCCTGAAAAGCGCGTCTACCATTTCGGCGGCACCTTCGACCGGGAGATCTGCAACTGCGTGGACACCTTCTGCGACGATTTCTGCGCCGAACATAACATCGCCGTCTGTAACACCGAGGCGAACTGCGGGTACGACTACGAGAGTTTTCATGTCATGCCGACCGGGTCGTTCTCCGATTGTACGGCGGGCGACGGGCTCTTCGATGTCAACGGCAATGTATGGGAGGTCGTCGACAACGGGTCGGGCGGTTTCCTGATAAAGGGGGGCGCCTTCAACTGCGCCGGCGCCGCCGACCGGCTGAAATGCTCCTTCTCGGCCGGCTGGACCGAACTCTACGCCGGGTTCCGGTGCTGTAAGGGGCGGTGAGCCGCTTTTCCTTGTGAATTTCTTCCGCTTCGCTATGGTAGGGGAGTGGTCTGCATAACGGGAGTGTCCAGATGGTCAGGAAGATCGGGTTCGACAACGAAAAATACCTTGCGGAGCAGTCGGAAGAGATACTCAAGCGGGTAAAAAAGTTCAACAACAAACTCTACCTTGAATTCGGTGGCAAGATACTGTTCGACTACCACGCCGCGCGCGTCCTGCCGGGGTTCGACCCGAATGTCAAGATGCGGCTCCTGCAGAAACTCAAGGACGACGCCGAACTCATCATGTGCATCTACGCCGGCGACATCGAGAAGAAGAAGATGCGGGCCGATTTCGGCATCACCTACGACGCCGACGCCCTGCGGACGATAGACGACTACCGCGAATGGGGGCTCACGGTCCGGGCCGTGGTCATCACGCGGTTCGAGAACCAGCCGTCGGCCGCCGCCTTCAAAAGCAAACTGGAACGGCGCGGCGTCACGGTCTACACCCACAGTTTCACCAAGGGCTACCCGACCGATGTCGATATGATCGTCAGCCCCGAGGGGTACGGCGCGAATCCCTACATCGAGACGCACAAGCCCATCGTCGTGGTGACCGGCCCCGGACCGGGGAGCGGCAAACTGGCCACCTGCCTGTCGCAACTCTACCACGAACATCTGCGCGGGGTGAGCGCCGGCTACGCGAAATTCGAGACCTTCCCGATATGGAACCTGCCCTTGAAGCATCTCGTCAATGTCGCCTACGAGTCGGCCACCTGCGAACTGCGCGATGTCAATGTCATCGACCATTTCCATCTGGAGGCCCACAAGGAATATTCGGTGAACTACAACCGCGATGTCGAGGCGTTCCCGCTCCTGAGGCGTATCATCGAGAAGATCACCGGCGAGCCGTCGCATTACAAGTCACCGACCGACATGGGCGTCAACCGCGCCGGTTTCGGCATCGTGGACGACGCGGCGGTCACCGAGGCGTCGCGGCAGGAGATCATCCGGCGTTACTACCGTTATTCGTGCGAATATGCATTGGGGCTCGTCAGTCGCGAGACGGTGGAACGGGCGGAGGTCATCATGAAGGATGTCGGCGCGAACCCGACCGATCGCACGGTCGTCATGCCGGCGCAGAAGGCGGCCGAGGAGGCGAAGCAGAAGAACAAGGGGAACGAGGGGATATTCTGCGGCGCGGCGATAGAACTCGGTGGCGGTATGATCATCACCGGCAACAATTCCCCGCTCATGCATGCCGCCTCGGCGCTCATCCTGAACGCCGTGAAGCATCTGGCGCGCATCCCGAAGGAGATAGATCTGCTCACCCCGACGATAACCGGCTCCATCGCGTCGCTGAAAAAGGAGATATACTGCGGCCGGGCCGCCAGTCTCGACCTCGCCGAGACGCTCATCGCCCTTTCGATAAGCGCTACCTTCAACCCGTCGGCGGCGGTCGCGCTCGAGAAACTCAAGGAGCTGCGCGGCTGTGAGGTCCACCTGACCCACATGCCGAGCCCCGGCGACGAGGCGGGACTGCGCAAACTCGGCGTCAATGTCACGAGCAATCCTGAATTCGCGTCGAAATATCTGTTCAGTTCATAACATGCGGCGCTTCGTTCTTCTCCTCCTCGTGTTCTGTGCCCTGCCGCTCTTCGCGGCGCTCGACGATGCGACCTTCTACACCTTCTACTCGCAGAAAAGCGCCCGTTCGGTCGAGGCGCTGGCCTTTGTCCGCGAACTGGCCTCAAAGAACAGGGAGGTGACCTTCAAAGAGGTCGAGGTGACCGCCTCGCCCGAGGATACCGCGCTGTTCCGCGAGGCGCTCGACGAGTTCGAGATCGAAAAGCCGCTCGTGCCGCTCTTCCTGCTCGGCGGTCGTCATCTGGTCGGGTGGGAGCCGGACGATCCCGCGTTCCGTGACAATGTCGCCGCGCTGGTGACCAAGTACCGCGAGACGGCGGGCGACGCCACCTTCTACTTCTTCTACTCCTACAAGTGTCCCCATTGCCGCAAGGCGCGCCCCTTCATGAACGAGTGGGAGCGCCGCTATCCGCAGATACAGTTCAAGCGGCTGGAAATACTGCGCAACGATGAGAACATGGCGCTCTTCAGGCGCAAGGTGGAACTGCTCGGCATCGAGAATCCCGGCACGCCGACCTTCGTGCTGGGCGACCGGTTCGTCGGGGCCTTCGAGCCGGGGGTGAACGAACAAGAGGTCGAGGAGATGATCGAGGATCATCTCGCGGGCGGAAAACGCGACCGTGGCCCGGTGACGACGGTCACTATCCCCTTCATCGGGACGCTCGATGCGCGGGTGATATCACTGCCGTCGTTCACCTTCCTCATCGGCCTGCTCGACGGCATCAACCCCTGCGCGATGTGGGTCCTGATGTTCCTGCTGACCCTGCTCGTGAACACCAAAAGCCGCGGAATGCTCCTGATGATCGGGAGCGTCTTCGTCGTCTCGTCGGGCGTCGTCTATTTCCTCTTCATGGCGGCGTGGCTCAACATCTTCATGTTCGTTGGGATCACGACGGTCGCCACGGTCCTGCTCGGTATCGTCGCACTCGTCATGGGACTCATCAACATGAAGGATTTCTTCTTCTTCAAAAAAGGGATAAGTCTCATGATCCCCGAATCGGCGAAGGGGAAACTCTACGACAAGATGCGCGGCATACTCGGCTCGAAGAACATGACGATCGCCTTCGCCGGCACCGTCGCACTCGCCTTTTTCGTCAACCTCATCGAACTGGGGTGCACCATCGGTCTGCCCGCCATCTACACCCGTGTCCTCTCGATACAGGAACTCGGCACGGCGGCCCGCTATGGCTACATGGCGCTCTACAATGTGTACTATGTGATACCGCTCGCGCTCATCGTCGCGCTATTCATGCTTTCGATGCGTAAGTTCCGGCTTGAGGAGCGGCACGCCCGCGTCCTCAAACTCATCAGCGGGTCGCTCATGGTCGCGCTCGGCCTGCTACTCGTCTTCAAGCCGGAGTGGCTGGTGTTCCTGTGAGAAACGAAAAGATACGGAGGTCCCGATGAAAAAGATCGTGTTGATGCTGGTGATGGCGTTGTCGCTTCTTGGGTGTACCAAAGAACAGCCGCCCGTTGTGCAAAGCGAACCGGCTCCCGTGAAAGAGCAGATCCCGCCGCCTGACTGTAGCAAGTTCGTCCCGCCGTGGGGCGACGAGTACTGGGAGGACTGGGGCAAGGCGCATGGAGAGCAGTTCGAGAAGTGGTACATGGCGACGATGCCGGCAATGAAGGAGGTGACCGCCGCCGACATCGAGCAGTGCGCCCATCTCGACAATATCTTCGTCGGCTTCTCGAAGATCGACACTCTGGCACCGTTCGCCAAGATGCCCAACCTGCGGAAACTCGACCTGCGCTTTGCGGCCGGGATAAAGGACCTGACGCCGCTCGCGGGGCTGAAGAACCTCGAAGAACTGACCATCTGGGGGACCGGCGTGACCGATCTGAACCCGATAAAAGACCTCCCGAAACTGCGCCGTATCGACGCCAAAATGACACAGATAAGCGATCTCAAGCCGGTCGCCGCGATGAAGAACCTTTTTGCGCTCGATGTCCTGCAGTCGCAGGTCACCGACATTGCGCCGCTCGCCGATCATCCGGCGCTTTCCGAAGTGGTACTCTGCTCGACCAAGGTGCCCGATGTTGCGCCGCTTTACGGTTATGCCGAGCGGATCACTTATCTTGACCTGTGCAATACCTTGATCCCCGATGTGACGGTTCTGACGAAATTCAAGAACGCGCAGAAACTAAAACTGTGGGGACTTCCGATAAAGGACGCGAAGTTGTTTTCGGAGATGGCCGACCTGCGCTATCTCGATCTGCAGACGACCCTGATCAAGTCGCTCAAGCCGCTCGAAAAACTTGAGAAACTGGAAACGGTGATAGTCGCCAAAACAAAGATATCGAAGAAAGAAATAGCACGATTCAAGAAGATACGGCCTGCGGTGAATGTGGTCGAATTCGTCGATTGACGATCAGCAGATCGTCTTGCCGCAACAGTACTGGCACTGATCGGTGTTCGCGGTCGGTTTCGCCGTTTCCTTCTTCACGATGACCGGTTTCTTCGCCATGGATGTATCCTCCACATGATTCGTTCACAACGGGTTCAGTATAGGCGCTCTTTTTTCATAAGTCAAACACTTTTTTGAGAGTCCCGAAAAAAGGCTCGGGCCGTCCGGCAGTCGAGTGCGGCATGTCCGGTGAGCGCAGCGCCCGTCCGTAAAGCAAGCGCGGTACAGCGGCCGCACACGGCACGGTAGGGGCAATCGGGGCAGTCGGCAAGATCGCCAAAGCGGAGAAGCCTCAAGTTCTCGAATGGCAGGGCGCGCCACAGTTCGGCGAAGGGCTTTTCGCGCAGGGAACCGGCGGAAAGGTCGAGTTCATGGCAGGGGAGCACCGTCCCATACGGATCCAGCGCGACGACTGACCGCGCGGCGGCGCAAGGAGGATCGTCGGGCGCTTTTCCCGCGAGCCGGTCGCCGTGCGGGATGGCGAGGTCGGCGATGAGCGCGGCGAGTTCCTCTTCGGGCAGATTGAGCGCCGTCGGATCGGTGGTGCCGCTCCGCGCCGGGAGCATCGTGAGGTTGCAGGAGAGCGGTATCCGTTCGGTGGCCATAAGAGCGGTCAGTTCGCGTACCGTCGGTGCGGTCGCGGTGTTGATCGATACCGCCGCCGTGACGGCGATCCCCCGGTCACGCAGGCCGCGCAGGGCGCCGATGGCGCGTTCGAATGAGCCGTTCACGCCGGTGAAATGGTCGTGCGTCGCGGCATTGGGGCCGTAGAGTGATACCTGCACCGATTCGGGCCAAAGTGTGGCGAGCGCATCGAGTGTCCGGTCGTCGCAGAGATATCCCGATGTCAGTATCGACACAGCGAATCGCCGCCTGCGCGCCGCCGCGACGATGTCGAGGAGGTCGCTTCGCAGGAAGGGCTCTCCGCCGGTCAGTGTGAGATAGAGCGTTCCGGCTTCGCGCAACTGGTCGAGGATATGCTCTATCTCGCCGAGCGTCAGTTCGCCGTCGCCGGTCGCCGGTTTTTTGTCGAAAAAACAGTGGCGGCAGGCGAGGGGACAGCGGTAGGTGACCGAGAAGGTCGCGGCGATCGGGATGCAGTGCTGTTCGCCGTACCGCTTGAGCGCGGTGAATATCTCATCGGTCGCGGGAGCGGCGCCGGCGGTTGGTCTGTCGGCCCTGATCGGTCCCGGTGCCGGGTCAAAGACGCCCAGCGCGTGCAGTTCGGCGACGAATTCCGTTTCGTCAGCCGTCGGTGCTTCGCCCCGTTCGAGCCGGTCGAGCGTCGCGGCCGCCGCATCGTTGAGTTCGTAGGTGGTGGCGGTGCGGTGGTCGATGAGTATCGTCCGGTCGGGGTAGGCGCGGTAGGAGATGTGCGGGCCGGGGCGGAGCGAGTTCACTACTGGAGGCTCTGGATGTATTCAAGCGCCGGAGGGATACCGGCCGAGCCGGAGATGCTCTCCATCTTGAGGAACCGGCCGTCGGGGCCGATGTAGGTGTTGGCGCGGGCCGTATAGGCACCGTTGATGCTGAACATGATCGACACGGCATCCTTCGGGTCATGGTCGGAGAGGATGAGCAGTTTGGTGACACCCATCGTCTCGCACCACTCGTCCTTGTTGTCGGGCGGCTGATTGTTGAAGCCGAAGGGCTGGGCGTTGGCGGCGATGAACTGATCGTACATCGAATCAAGCATCTGCATCTGGCCGGTGCAGACCGAGGTATTCACCATCGGGAACGAACTAAAAAGCACATATTTGCCGCGGTAGTCGGAAAGGGTGATCATCGTCCCGTCGTGGGCCGGGAGGGTGAAGTCGGGTACGCAGTCGCCCGGTTGGAGCGGGAAGACGGTCGCGTAGTCGGTGCAGGGCTCGACCGTGGCAGTGTCGGTGTCGGGTATTTCGTCGACGATGGTGTTGTCGTTCACCGTCTCGTCGATGACCGTCGTGTCGGGAAGTGTGTTGTCGGTGACCGTCTCATCCACGATGGTGTCGTCGGTTACGATGTCGTCGGAGGTGTTCTGATCGTCGGTCACCGGACCCTCTTCTTCCTCCGGGGTGCAGGCGATACAGAACAGTCCGGTCATCAGCAGAGCACAGATAACGGTAAGTTTCTTCACGGCATCCTCACAGGCGGTGGTTGTTCCTTGCCAACGGGTTCATTTTAGTAAAACCGCCCGGAGTGTCAATAGGAGTTTCTTGCCTTTTTTCGCGGGAGGGAGAGACTGCGTTGATGTTTGACGAGCGGAGGTCCGTTGCATGCGATATTCGATGTTTTTCCTGTTCCTGTCTGTCGCCACGCTGTTCGCGGCCTGTGATAACGACAGCGACACCGAGCCGATGATCGACAATGACACCACCCAGCCCGTCGACGACACGGTGGACGAGGATCAGCCCGATCAGGCGGATGAGACCGATCTGTCGGATTCGTCGGACCTTTCTGCTCCGTCCGACGAAGATGCTCTGCTGCCCGACGCCGATATGATCCCGTTCTGTCAAGAGGCGGCGCCGCTGGTCGCCCCCTACATCGACACGACGGGTGTTGCGAATAAGGCGGTCGGGATGATCGTCCGGGTCGAGAGCCCGGCGCTTTCGGAGACCTGTACCTTTGGAGCGCGGGAAAAGGGGACGACCGTCCCGCCGACGGGCGATGAACTGTGGGTCATCGGCTCGGTCTCGAAGATGATCACCGCGCACCTTATCGCCCGGAAGATCGCCGCGGGCGAACTGACGCTCGCCGATACCGCCGCGTCGCATCTGCCGCAGGAGTGGAGCGTTCCCGCCGGTCCCGGCGATGAAGCCTCCACGGTCGAACAACTCCTGACCCACACGACGGGACTGCCGCATTATCCGCCGACCCTGCAGGCGTCGCTCGATGCGGTCGCCGGTCTCGACGATATGTATGCCGCATGGGAGGGTTATACGCTCAATGATCTGATCACCGACCTCGCCGCGACGACGATAGCGACCGCGCCGGGGAGCGCCTATCTCTACTCCGACTTCGGTTTCGCCCTTGCCCAGCAGGTTGCCGAGAATGTGTACGGCGCATCCTATCCCGATATCGTCGATGACCTCGCCACGCTGACGGGACTGACGAACACGACCGCGCCCGAACGATTGACCGAAGCGCAGAAGGGGCGGCTTTTCTATGGTCATGCCGGTCCGCAACTCGTCCCGGCGACCCGGCCGGTCATCACCCCGATATTCACCGGCGACGGGTTTCTCTATTCCGATGCCGACGATCTCGGCCGCCTGCTACGGGTGTTCGCCGGTATTGATGAGCCGCCCGATGCGATGACGGCCGACGCTCTGGCGCTCGCCACGCAGAAAATCTTTCACCGCGAGGTTTCCGGCGTGCCGGTCGATCAGGGGCTCGGGATCGGCGTCATAACGAGCGGAGACTATACCTTCTATAAAAAGAACGGCACCTCCACCGGTGCCACGACCGCCTTCCTCTGGGACGCACAGCATCATATCGGTGTGGTCGTAGCGGCCAATGTGATACCGGTCGCGGAGGGGATAAACGCCTCGGCCTGCGCTCTTTTCGCCGCCGTCGCGGCCCGGTCGGGGATCACGGTTCCTGCCGAGGTCATCACCGCCTGTCAGGTCCCTTTCTAGCGCGATGAAGAACACCGCCACCCTCAAAGGCTTCGCCGCGATAGCACTCTGGAGCGTCACGGTCGG
>JAKLFG010000081.1 GCA_022711315.1 bacterium
ACGAGAACGAGAAACTGGAACTCACCCTCCGCGTCGAGCCGCTCGTCATCAATCCCTACCAGATCGTCGTACGCGAGAAGCGGATCACCGGCGAGGTATCGGCCCAGCGCATCACCGTACAGGAAGCGACCGCCGTGCCCGGGGTGAACCGCGATGTCCTGCGCGTCGTCACGAACATGCCGGGGGTCAACAGTCTCTCGGTGTTCAACGGCTTCGGCTCCGGGCTCATCATCCGCGGATCGGCACCCGAGGACAGCATCTACCGCGTCAACGACCAGTGGATACCCTTCATGTATCACTTCGGCGGGCTCGAATCGGTCATCGACCCCGAACTGGTAGAATCGGTCGACTTCTACGCCGGCGGCTACTCACCAGAATTCGTGAGCGGACTCGGCGGCGTGGTCAAACTGAACCTGCGCGACCCGCGTACCGACCGCTGGGGCGGCTACGGCAATCTCAGTCTTCTTTCGACCTCGGCGATGGTCGAAGGCCCGATAGGCGACAAGGACAGCATCGCCGTCTCTTTCAAGCGCGGATTCATCGATCTCTACCTCATGCTCGTGCAGGAACTGGGCATCTTCGAGGCGGCGAACTTCGTCACCTACCCCTTTTACTACGATTGGTCGGCACAGTGGGTGCACAAGTTCTCGAACAGGAGCAAACTCAAGGTCATGCACATCGGCGCGATAGACGGCACTCGATTACTGACCAAGGACGACGCGGAATCGGCCCGGTTCAGCAACTACTTTAATCTCGACCTCAGTTTCTACGAGATACTCGCCGAATGGACCTACAAGGCGGAGCAGTTCACCTCGCTCTTATCGCCGCTCTTTGTCCGGAACAGTTTCGACGGCGGCATGGGCCCGCGCGCCCATCTCGGCATCGTGAACTACCAATTCGGTCTCTACGAAAAGATATCGTGGCGACTGAATGAGACGAACACGATCCACGCCGGCCTGCGCCTGTCGGGCGGTCTGTACGACATGAACGCCGACTTCTTCGCGCCGCCCAAGGAGGGTGAGGTCTCCTACAATCCTTTCGGCGTCGAACTGATCGACGACAAGATACGCGGGTATTTCAACCCCTCGTTCTGGGTCATGCAGACCATATCGACCGGGGCCTTGACGCTTTCGCCCGGCATCGCATCGATGTGGGACACCCACAATGGCCATCTCTTCGTCGACCCCCGGTTCATGGCGCGCTACAAGATCGACGACCACTGGACGGTCAAAGGGGCGATCGGCGTCTATTCGCAACTGCCGCCCGCCGACGAATCGCACGAGAAGTTCGGCACCCCGGGACTCAAGCCCGAACATTCGATGCACCTCATCGGAGGCGTCGAGGTGAAATTGACCGACACCATCGATCTCGATGTGCAGGGCTACTACAAATGGTTCTGGGACCTCGTGGTCCGCACCGACCCGAACGACCCGACCCTCTACGCCAACAAAGGCATCGGCTACGCGACGGGAGCCGAACTGCTCCTGCGCCACAAGATGACCGACAACTTCTTCGGCTGGCTCTCCTACAGTTTCGCGATAAGCCGTCGCAGGGATGCGATCGGGCCGGGCGGCGGTCCGGCGGAGTGGCGCCCCTTCGACATGGACATCAACCACAACATCACGCTCGTCGCGTCCTACAAATTCAACAAGTACTGGCAACTCGGCGGACGGTTCAACTTCCAGACCGGCGTCCCTTACACCGATCTGCTCGATGTCCCGACCATGTACGACGCCGACAACGACATCTATATCCCGCAGTACCGCGGCCCGGTCAATCCCGACCGGATGCCGCTCCGGCACCAACTTGATCTGCGGCTGGACAAATACTGGCTGTTCGAGTCGTGGATACTGTCGACCTACATCGATGTGCAGAATGTCTATTATCAGGAGAACGCCATCGGCTGGGCCTACAACAAAGATTACACGCAACGCCAGAAGGTGTCGCTTCTGCCCATCATGGTGTTCTTCGGCCTCAAGGGGGATTTCTGATGTGCCGCCTGATGTTCGTAGCGCTCTGCGCACTTCTTTTCGCCGCCGCATGCGACGACCCGATGAAGATGTTGCCGGGTCACCAGATCGGCGAGCCACGCATTATCGCGATGAAGGTCACCGAACCGGAGTTGACGCTCGACTCGCGTCCGACGGCCCGCCTGCTCATCGGCGGCGAAGGCTTCGATCAGGCGAGCGATATCTCCGTGCTCTGGCTCGTCCCGAACGATCCCGGCACCCTCGCGCAGATACCGCCCGAGGTGCAGGAGCAACTCACGGCGCCCTACACCGCCGATTTCACCTTTCCCGCCGGCATGACGGTCGGTGCCCTCGTGGCGCAAAGTCCTGAACTGCAGGCGCAGTACGATGAACAGGGCTGGATGGACCTGCCGGTCTACGCATCGGTCACCATCGATGAAAAGACGCTCTCCATCGTAAAACGGGTCCGCGTCATGAAAGGCACCCCGGCCCATTTCAACCCCGAGATACTGCGCATCAAGGCGGTCTACAAGGATGTCGCCGGCGCTCTGCAGACGGTGTTCACCGATCGCGACGGTACGATCGAACTGCCACAGGGTGCGATACCGGAATATCTCGGGCTCGACCCCGAGATGGCCGCCCCGGCGGTGCACGGCAACGACCTGCTCGTCTACCGCTGGCAATTCGCCGAGGACCCCGACAAGGCGACCGACCTGCGCTTCTGCGACGCCGACTGCCCGAGTCAGGAATATCTCGGCGTCGACCGCGTCACGCCGGCGACCAAGGAGATCATGCTGGACATGGGCAACATATCGGAAAAACTAAAGGATTCGCCACACGACACGGACATCGTCCTCAATTTCTATCTGGTGGTGCGCGACAAGGCGGATGATTCCTCGTCGATCGAAGATACCCGCTTCGGTCTCGACTTCACGACGATGAAGGTGGTACTGAAAAGACCCTGACGCTACCGCCGCCGCCCCTTCTCTTCACAGAGTTTCCCGGTGGTCAGGTACTCCTCGACGAGCGCCGCTATCTTGGGCGCCGCCACGGTCGCCGCTTCGTGAAAGACCCTCGTAAAATGAGCATCTATCATCGGTTCGGGATGGAGATTGTTGAGCACCGAACAGCCGTAGTAACGGGCCATGCCACCGACATCGAGGACCTGTCCCGAGGTACCGATGACCACGAGCAGTTTGCCGCGCGTCTCGCCGATGAGATCGTAGAGCGTCTGGTAGCCGGGCGCCTCCTCGTGGAACATGACGATATTGTGCCGCACCCGGTCCGATGCGCAGGAGGGACACTGTTTCCCGGCGATCCCCTCGTAGCCGATATCCCAGACCGTAGCGCACTCTTCGCACCGCAGGTCGCGCAGGGTGCCGTGCAGGTGGATGACCTCGGCGCAGCCGACCCGTTCGAGCAGGTCGTCGACATTTTGCGTCACCACGGCGATATCGTCGGGGAACCGTTTCTTGAGGTCGGCGATCATCGCGTGGGCCGCGTTCGGCTTCTTGTCGGCCAGATCGGCGCGCCGACGGTCGTAGAAGTCGAGCACCTTGCGGCGGTCCTTGCGGAACCCCTCGGCGGAGCAGACATCCATGATATCGAATTCCTCCCAGAGTCCGCCCGAATCGCGGAAGGTGCGGATACCCGATTCTGCCGAAAGCCCCGCTCCGCTCAAGAAGACGACCCGTCGCGGCATGATATCCCTCACCGTCCCGTCACCGATGGTCCATTATCGGCGAGCCGTCATGATTTGTCAATGCGCGGGCGGCACAAAGTGAATTTTTTGTCTTTGGTCCGTTTTCGTGTATCATCGTCCTGTTCGACAATGCTGTTTCAACCATGGAGGATCCGATGTACAAAGTAGTGTTGCTGCGCCACGGCGAAAGCGTCTGGAACAAGGAGAACCGCTTCACCGGCTGGACCGATGTCGACCTGTCGGAGAAGGGGGTGCAGGAGGCCCACGCGGCGGGGCGACTGCTGAAGAAAGAGGGCTACACCTTCGACATCGCCTATACCTCGGTCCTCAAACGGGCTATACGGACGCTCTGGATAACGCTCGACGAGATGGATCTCATGTGGTTGCCGGTCATCCGCAACTGGCGGCTCAACGAGCGGCACTACGGCTCCTTGCAGGGGCTCAACAAGGCGGAGATGGCGCAGAAGTTCGGTGAGGAGCAGGTCCACATCTGGCGGCGTTCCTACGATGTCCGGCCGCCGGCGCTCACACCCGAGGACGAACGGTTCCCCGGTCGCGACCGCCGCTATGCCGCGCTCACCAAGGAGGAACTACCGCTCACCGAGTGCCTCGACGACACGGTGAAACGGTTCCTGCCGCTGTGGGAGAAAGAGATCGTCCCCCACATACGGAACGGCAAACGCATCATCATCGCGGCGCACGGCAACAGTTTGCGTTCGCTCGTCAAACATCTCGACAATGTCCCGAACGACGAGATCGTCGCGCTCAACATCCCGACCGGCATCCCGCTGGTCTATGAACTCGACAAGGACATGAAGCCGCTCAAACATTACTACCTCGGCGACGAGGCGGCGGTGAAGGCGGCGATGGAATCGGTGAAGAATCAGGGCAAGGCCAAGTAGGGGCGCGATTCATCGCGCCCGATCAAATACCGATACGAATAGAGGGCGCAATGAATTGCGCCCCTACAACACCGTGATCAATTCCCCGAACGAATCTACGACCGGGACACCGGCGGCGAGGAGCCGTTCTTTCGACTGGTGGCCCCGCGAACAGAGGCAGCAGTCGCACCCGAGGCGGCGCGCCGCCTCGATATCGTGCAGGGTGTCACCGACGAAGAGGATGCGTTCCGGCGCGACGCCGAGCCGCTCCCCCATCGCACGGGCCATGTGCCCCTTGCCGTCAGCGTAGTGATTGTCTATCCCCTGAATGTGGACGAAGTAACGGTCTATCCCGAGCGCCGCGACATGGCGCGAAAGCGTCGCCTGCTCCATCGCCGAGAGGATGACCTGCGTGAGCCCCCGTTCGCGGAACGCCGCGAGCGTCGGCTCGACATCGGCGAAGAGTTTCACCTCGTGCATCCGCCGGTGGTAGCCGCCGATGAAGTCGTTGGCGACCTCTTCCCACACCGGGTCCTCGTCGATGGCAAAGCCGAGTTGCCGGTAGTAGTCGCGCACCGGAAAACCGAAGACACGGCGATAATGATCGACGGTGATGGCGGGAAGCCCCTTCTTTTCGAGCATCTCGTTCATCACCGCAACGCCAAGCCACGCGTCGTCGATGAGCGTCCCGTTCCAGTCCCAGATGATATGCGAATAACGGGACATCAGGCCCTGCCGTGCATCCATTTTTTAAGCATCGGCGTGAGGAAGAGAAGCAGGACGCCCGCGCCGATGGAGGTGGCGATGAGCGTCGCCCACAGATTGATGCCAAAGGCGTGGGTTATCGCCTCGAGACGGCCCGAGAGATAGTCGGCGATGGCGGTGCAGGCGAACCAGACCCCCATCATGAGCGAGACGCGCCGCACCGGCGAGAGTTTCGTGACCATCGAGAGCCCTATCGGCGAGAGGCAGAGTTCACCCATCGTGTGAAGGAGATAGACGGCCACCAGCCAGCCCATCCCCGCCTTGCCGTACTGCTCCGCGACCCCTTCGCCAAAGTACATCACGATGAAGCCGATCCCGAGCACGATCATGCCGACCCCCATCTTGGCCGGGGTCGACAGCGGGAAGCGCGAACGGTCGAGCCGCCCCCACAGCATCGAGAAAAGCGGGGCCAAAAGGACGATGAAGAAGGGGTTGACCCCTTGGAACCAAGTCGCCGGCATCTCCCAACCGAAGATGTGGCGGTCGGTCTGCTCATAGGCGAAGAGGTTCATGGTGCCCCCCGCCTGCTCGAACCCGGCCCAGAAGAATATCACGAATACCGACAGGATAACGATGCTGATGATCCGCTCCCACTCCTCCCGGCTGTTGTCGCGATTGGTGGCCACGAACCCGCCGAACGCCGCGATGATAAGAAGTATGCCGCCGGCCAGTTTAACGAACCCCGGTATCATCTCCCATAACGGCGCGAGACCGTGATTCCACAGGAAGACCACCCCGAGCACCGCGCCGATCATCCCGGCGGCCCAGAGCGCTATGTCGCGGAAGTCGCCCGAGCCGAGACGGGTATCGACCGTCACCGTACGGTTCGGCGGGAACCCGGCGGTCCCGAGATGCTTCTGGCCGAGACCAAAGACGAACAGACTCACGATCATTCCGATGCCGGCAATGACGAAGCCAATGTTCCAGTTCCCGATGCTCTCGGCCCAGCCGGCGCTGAATATCGCGAGAAAGGCGCCGATGTTGATCCCCATGTAGAAGATCGTGAAGGCGCCGTCGCGACGACTGTCCTGCTCTCCGTAGAGACCGCTGACGATGGTCGAGATGTTCGGCTTGAAAAAGCCGTTGCCCGCGATGACGAGCCCGAGCCCGTAGAAGACCAGTTGGGGCGCCATCATGACGAAGAGGCCGGCGCCCATCACGAGTCCGCCGATGAATATCGCCTTGCGCGAGCCGAGCACCTTGTCGGCGAAATAGCCGCCGCCCAGCCCCGAAAGATAGACGAGCAGGAGGTAGGTGCCGTACACCTCGAGCGCCCGGTCGCGAACAACCTGAGGACCGCCCGGCAGATCGGAGAAGACCACCCCGGCAAGGTAGAGCACGAGGATGGCGCGCATCGTGTAGAACGAGAACCGTTCCCACATCTCGGTCATGAACAGCACATACAATCCTTTGGGATGTCCCAGCATGTTTACGCTCCTTTACGGTGATGACGGGTCAGCCTAGCAGAAAAAACGGATAAGGACAAAAAAAATATTCGGGGAAGGTTCAGGGTATCCGGATGCAGTCGCCGGTATAGGGGATGCGGTCGCCACCCTCGACCATCTCGAAGTCGGTCACCTTGAGCGACGAGAGGTCGTGCGGATCGAGCAGGCCATCCCATTTCGCCGTCGTGGTGCGGTCGGAACGGCCGGTGAGCGCTATCTGGCCGCCGTCGGCGAGGAACATGCCATACTTCTGGAGCGCCCGCGCCACGACCTTCGCCCCCTCCGACGGCAGAGCGTCCACATTAAAGGTGCTCTTGAGTCGCAGACGCGCGCCGTAGGGTATCGTTCCCACACCACCCGCCGTCGCGTTGGTAGAATGGGTCGCCGGATGGACATAGACGCCGTTGCGGATGCGCTGGTTGGGCAGGATGAAGCGTATCGCGTGCGCTATCTCGCCGGAGACGACCTCGTCGGCGGTGAATAGGAGCGGCGCGATGGGATAGCCCGCCGCGTCGGCGCTCGTGCACTGGTCGCCGCGTCCCGACGGCCCGTAGAGCCGCGTCAGGTCCCAGACCGCCATACAGCCGCCGAAGAACACATCCTCCTGAATGTCGGCACGCCACATCTCATAGAGTTTCTTTTCGTCCTGCTCCAGCACGATGAGGTGGCAATCGCCATCACTGAGGCAACGGTACCCTTCCTCCCCTTCCAGCACACCGCCATCGGGGACCGGCACGAGCGCCTGATCACAGTCGGGGCTGTAGAATTCGTCGGTCGGGAAGAACTCGCGGCGCAATGTCGTGCCGTCAGCGTAAAGCACTTCTATTGAAAAATCGATCTGGAAGGTGTCGCCGTTCCCCCAGCCGCCGTTAGCGGCAAGGTTCGCGATAACGGTATCGGACTCGGCGTCCTTCGGCGCCTGCGAGATGTCCTGATACCAGATCGCTTCGACGGGAAAGAACCCGGTATCGCCCGCCACATCGTCGTCGGGTACGGCGGCGTCATCCGCCGCGAACATATCCTGATCAACCTCCTCGTCATTTATGTCGCTTATGTCCTTTTCGTCCTTTTCTTCATCGGACAGATCCGTCTGATCGTCATCTGCCACATCGGCGTCGGCTGGCTGATAATCATCGTAGAGGATGCCGTACTTGGTCGCCACGGTCTCCTCGCACCCGGTCGCGAGCAGGAAGCCCAGCGCCGCAACAATAAGGCGAAATATCGTTTCCCGCATCATCGATCCCCATCACTCTTCGAGATTGGTCGATACCGCCCACTCCATGTCCGCCGTCAGGGAGGACATCCACCCCTCAAGGTGTTCGATTATCCTCATGGTGTCGGCGTCTATGATGACACTTACCGGATATCCCTGACTAATATACTTGTTGAATACCGTCTGATCGGTCAGGTAGCCGTACACAAAGTCGGCGTTGGCACCGTAACTGGAGATCAGAGAGTCGCGGAAAGCAGCCAGTTTGCCCGGCTCCTTGGATGTCTGCGGCCCCGACAGGAGACCGTTCTCTATCAGGATTATCTCGAAACCCTTTTCCACATATTCGCTTTTGTACACCGTCGTGATGTCGTCCTTGAGTTGGTTACTGAAGGGGCAGTCGTAGGCGAGGAAGGCGAGCCACAAGACCTTCTTCGTCAGGTAGAATTCCTCGAGTTTCCGCACATTCCCGAGATGGTCGTAGAAGAACAGGTTCGCTGCGATATCGCCTTCCTTGTTCGATGTCGGCGTTTCGGCCGGATAGGACTGCGGCCCCTGATCGATGTCGGATTGATCGTCAGTCGCCTCATCAGGTGTTTCGTCGACCACCTCGTCGACCGTTTCGTCAGGCATCTCTTCGGACATCTCGTCAACGGCACCATCGATGACGCCGTCAGCGACCTCCTCCGGCTGTTCATCCGGGATCATGTCGTCCGAACTATCCGGATATGTCCCCTCTTCATCCGGAGACGCCGCTCCATCATCAAGGGTCCCTGTAGTATCGGACACGGCGTCGTCATGGTCCGACGGTGCTGAGTTCTCCGGCCCGCATCCAAACAACAGCATGAACGAGCAGACCAAAAAATACACCTGACAGCGTCGCATCGATCTCTCCTTACTTTTTTACCATTTCACTGCATCCGCTCGCCGACCCAATTGATGATACCCTGCCCGTAGGAAAGATCCTCGAAGGTACCGGTCATCGCGCAACCGTTCAGCAGGGTCCCCTTCACCGCCACCTCGCCATAGGGCTGTATCTTGAAGGATATCGTGTCACCGTTGCGGGTGCCGTTCTGGACGGCCGCGTTCTGCCCGAAGTTGTTCGAACCGTTCCCGGTGATGACCTGTTCGACCTGCGTCAAGTTGAACATCCAGACGCCCCAGTTGGGGTCCTCGGCTGTCAGTTCCCATGTCCCGGTGACATCGCCTTTGTCGCTCTGGCAGTCGGCGCCCAGTTCGTAACAGCCGGTCCTGAGCGGTATCAGCAGATCGGGCAGGACATTCTGATAATCGGTCCCGTTGGGAGATAAAGAGACATCGTAGGGCCCCGCCCATAAGGTTATCGAGTAGGTGGCTTCACCCAGGATCCCCAGCGAGGCCGGAAGATAGTCGGAGGAACGCTTATTGATGAAGCGCAACCAACCGCGGTCATTATACTCGTTCAGCGTATTGTTCGGCATCGTCGCGCCGTTCAAGGTCACCTTGCCCCCTACTCCGACCGTGGAGGCATTCCACGATACCGGCGCCCCGTCGGTTATCGTCCGCCGCTTTTCCAGCACCAGTTTCAGATCGGGCAGAACATCCTGATAGTCGCTCCCTTCGGGCGCCAGAATGACCTGATAGTCATCCTTCCATACCTTCACCGTCACCGCCGCCGGGCCGGAGATGCCGAGCGGGAACGAATAACTGTCACCGCTTCCGAGGTTCGAGAACCGCAGGTAGCCGCGCTCGTTGTACTGGCTCAGGGCGTTGTCGGGCATCTGCGCGCCGTTCAGCGTCA
>JAKLFG010000082.1 GCA_022711315.1 bacterium
CACGACATTATCACCCGGTGCGTCACGGGGGTCGCGGCGGCGCTCGCCGTCGGCGGCAAAAGCGGCAAAAAGAAAAAGGAGATGCTCGATAGTTTCCGCGACGCGCACCTGATCGTCGGCACCCATGCGCTCTACGAGAATCTCGACGCCCTCCCCGACCTCGGGCTCATCGTCATCGACGAACAGCACCGGTTCGGCGTCTCGCAACGGATGGAACTCATGGGCAAGGCGACCGCCCCCGATGTGCTCGTGGCGAGCGCCACGCCGATACCGCGATCGCTCGCGCTCACCATCTACGGCGGCGTATCGATATCGGTGCTCAACGAACTGCCACCGGGGCGCATCCCGGTGAAGACCCGTTTCGTCCCGTTCGCCAATCGCCACAAGGTGATCGAACATGTCGTTTCCATCATTCGCGAGGAGGGGAAGAAGGGCTACTGGATATGCCCGCTCGTCGAAGGATCGGAAAAAAGCGATCTCGCGCCGGTCACCGCGGTGTACGAGGAGTTCCGCGCGCTCATCGGCGACCGGGCGCGACTGCTTCACGGCCGGATGAAGGGCGAAGAGAAGGACGCGGCGCTCGCCGCACTCCGTGACGGCTCGGTGAACCTCCTCGTGTCGACCGTCGTGGTCGAGGTCGGTGTCGATGTGCCCGACGCCACCTTCATCGCGGTCGAGAACGCCGAGCGATTCGGGCTCGCGCAACTGCATCAACTGCGCGGCCGGGTGGGCCGCGGGGCCGAACGGTCGTTCGCCGCGTTCATAGCGGGCGAGCAGGTGTCGGAAAAGGCGGCCGAACGGCTCGCCTTCATGGAACAGACCCACGACGGATTCAAGATAGCGGAGTTCGACCTGCGCCTGCGCGGCCCCGGTGCCCTTTCGGGGCTTGAACAGTCGGGTTTCCGCAACGACCCCTACTATCTGCTTGCGGCCCGGTACGGCATCGAGGTGCAGAAGGCGACGCAGGCGGCACGGGCGCTCCTCTCCTCCGGCGACATCGCGCCGGCGGAACGGGAGTTCGTTTCCCGCGTTTTCGCGACCTTCTTCCGGGAGCGCTTCGAGAAGGTACGGGTCGGGTGACCCGCTTTTTTCGGTTGTTCTTGCTATTTCCATATAAGGACGCTAGAATCATCCGTTGTTTTTTTAACCCCTTCGGAGGAAGAAGATGCAGACCGTCGAAAAGATCGCCCTACTGAGGGTCCGGATGGCCGAACAGGGGCTCGATGCCCTCATCGTCCCGAGCACCGATCCGCACCAATCGGAATATGTCGCCGCCCACTGGCAGACCCGTGCATGGCTTTCGGGCTTCATCGGCTCCGCGGGGACGCTCGTCCTCACCAAGGACAAGGCGGGGCTCTGGACCGATTCGCGCTATTTCCTGCAGGCCGAACAGCAACTCGCCGGCTCAGGCATCGCGCTCTTCAAGATGGGGCTTCCCGAAACGCCCGCCCACACCGCATGGCTCGCCTCGGAACTGGCCGCGGGGACCGTCGTCGGCATCGACCCGGCGCTTTTTTCGATCAACGCGTTCCGCGCCCTTGAGAAGGCGATGGCCGCCAAGGGGATAGCGCTCCGTTCGGTCGGCGACCTTGCCGGCTCTCTCTGGACAGACCGGCCGCCCCTGCCGGCGGACCGCGCCATACTGCATGACGAGGATATCGCGGGAGAAGGCCGCACATCGAAACTGTCACGGCTCCGCGCCAAACTGGCCGAGAAGAACGCGGACTGGCACATCATCTCGACGCTCGACGATATCGCGTGGCTCTACAATATCCGTGGCAGCGATGTGACCTGCAACCCGGTGGTCATCGCCTACGCCGCCGTGTCGCGCGACGAGGCGTTCCTGTTCACCGACACCGCGAAGTTCGACGCGAAGGCCCGCAAGGCGCTCGCCGCCGACGGCGTCACGCTGAAAAAGTACGACTACCTCGAACGGCTGCTTAAAAAGATACGCAAACAGCGTATCCTTATCGACCCCGACCGCAACGGCCGCCACATACTCGACACGCTCGGCAAGAAGGCCGGCATCGTGGAGGGCCCGGCGATACCGCTCCTGCTCAAGGCGGTCAAGAACGAGACCGAGATCGCCGGGATGCGCATGGCCCATCTGCGCGACGGCGTCGCGATGGTGCGCTTCCTCGCGTGGCTCGACATGGCCCTCTCCGCGATGCGGGTGACCGAGATATCGGCCGCCGTGCAGATAGAGGAGATCCGGCGGCGCGGCGAACGCTATGTCGGCCCGTCGTTCGCCCCCATCGTCGGCTATGGCGCGCACGGCGCCATCGTCCACTACAGCGCCACCCCCGAGACCGATGCCGAGATACAGCGCGAGGGGTTGCTCCTGATAGATTCGGGCGGCCAGTATCTCGACGGCACCACCGACATCACCCGCACGATCGCGGTGGGCACGCCGACCGATGGGATGAAACGGCACTTCACGCTCGTCCTCAAGGGGCACATCGGCGTCGCATCGGCCGTATTCCCGGCCGGGACCGCGGGGATGTTCCTCGACCCGTTCGCGCGGCGCGCCCTCTGGGACGACCGGCTCAACTACGGTCACGGCACCGGCCACGGTGTCGGCGCGTATCTTTCGGTCCATGAAGGACCGCAGGGCATCAGCCCCCGCGTGAACGAAACGAGATTGGAGCCGGGCATGATACTCTCCAACGAGCCGGGCTACTACCGCGAAGGGGCTTACGGCATCCGCACCGAGAACCTCGTGCTCGTGAAGAGCGTCGGGGAGAACGAAGGGGCGAACTGGCTCGGCTTCGAAACGATAACCCTCTGCCCGATAGATCTCGATCTCGTCGACCCCGCGATCCTTTCGCCCGGTGAGCGGCAGTGGCTCAACGACTACCACCGTACGGTGCGCGAGTCGCTCCTGCCGTTCCTGACCGACGAGGAAAAGGAGTGGCTGACCCGTGAAACGAGAGAGATATAACCTGACCGCCCTTACCAGAACGGAGTGACCGATCATGTGTGGCGTCGTATCCATCCTCTACGGTGAACAGACCGAATTCCTCGGGCGCGAAGCGTCCGATCTCCTCAAGAAACTCGAGTACCGCGGCTATGACTCGACCGGCGGCGCCTTCATCTCCGACGACGGCGCGGTCATACTGCGCAAAAAGGTCGGCGCCCCCTCGCGGGTCATCGAGAAACTCGAGATAGACAGACTGCCGGGGAAGCGTTTCATCGGCCAGGTCCGCTGGGCCACCTACGGCTCGGTCACCGACCAGAACGCCCAGCCGCACGAGGTCTCGTGCCGCGCCCATCTGGTCGGCGCCCACAACGGCAACATATCGAACACCGACGCGCTCAAGGAATTCCTCACCCACCACGGGCATACGGTGCTCTCGGACAACGACGGCGAGATGCTCGTCCATCTCGTCGAACATCATTACGCCATCCGGACGGTCGGCAAGGGACTCGGCGAAAAGGAACGGATCGCGGCGATGAAGGATGCCATCCGTACCGCCCAGCGCGCCGTGCAGGGCTCTTACGCCGCCTGCGTGACGGCGCCTGACCTCCCCGGCGTCTTCGCGATGAAAAGCGGCTCGTCGCTTTACGCCGGCAAGGGGACCGACAGCATCGGCGACTTCATCGTGGTCTCCTCCGATCTCACCTCGGTGCTCTCCAAGACCCGGTTCCTCATCCCGCTCGCCGAGGGTGAAGGGCTGCATTTCCTTCACGACGCCTACACGGTCTTTTCGCTCTCCGAGGAGCGTGAACATGTGCCGGATCTCGTGCGCAGCCGGCTCAACATCGCTGATGTGTCGCTTCAGCCGCGCTACAGTTTCTTCATGGAACAGGAGATATCCAGTTCGCCGCGCAACCTCGAAACGCTCCTGCGCTATTATTTCCTGCGACCCGAGGAGCAGCCGTTCCACGCGGCGTTCGAGGCGCACGAAGTGTCGTGCCGCGAGTTCCTGTACGGCTTTCTTAAACTCGGCGCGCTGTTCGACCGCAAGCAACTGCTGGCAGAGTTCCATGGGCTGGTGCAGGGCGCACCTTTCAGTGCTTTGTACGATGAACTCGGGGGACTTATAAACCCCGACCGCACCACCTACGAGTTCTCCTCCGAGGACGCGGCATTGCTCGAAGAGATAGCGGCGGCCGCCCCGCGCGAATTCCGCAAACTGGCGCTCGTCGACATGATGCTCGTCTGGAAGAAGAAGCGCACGGTCCTGAAACAGCGCGATCGGCTCGTCGACCTGTTAAAAGAGAAGAAACGGGACGGGGGCCACATCTTCATCGTCGCCTCGGGCACCAGTTACCACGCGGCGCTCACCGCGGGCTATTTCTTCAACGACCGCGCCGGCCTGCCGGTGTTCCCGGCCAACCCGGGCATGTTCCGGTCGCTCTACCTGAACGGACTGACCGCCAAGGACCTCATCATCGGCGTCAGCCAGTCGGGCGAGACCAAGGATCTCGTGGATATCTTCAACGATGTGAAGGCGCGCTACGGCGACGCGGTGCTTCTCGTGTCGCTCGTCAACAACGAGAATTCGACCCTGCCGCAGGAGAAATCGGTGTTCTATTTGCCGATACTCTGCGGACCGGAGATCGCGGTGGCCGCCACCAAGTCGTTCATCAGTCAGATCGCGCTGTTCCACCTCCTCGCCGATCTCGTCCGCGCCGACATGGCCGTCGCCCGGGACAACATAGAGAAGATCGTCTACCACCTCGACTTCACGCTGAAGAACCTCGACCCGGCCGTGACGGCGGTCGCCAACCGCTGGTTCCTCAAACCCTCGATGCACATCCTCGGCACCTCGCTCATCGGGCTCGCCCGCGAGGGGGCGCTCAAGGTACGCGAGGTAGTCCTGAACCACACCGAAGGATACGACGCCGCCGAGTTCAAACACGGGCCGAACACGATACTCGGCGACAACACCATATTCTCGCTCGCCGACATGGAACGGCTCCACGGCGCGCTCCTTGAATCGTTCGACAAACTCGCCGGAGCAGGGGCGGCCGGTCCCGATTCCGCCGCGTTCAACGCCTATCTCAACATGCTGCGCAACATCCGCTTCCGTTTCGGCGACACGCCGGCGACCGAGCGCCTCGGCTGCTCCCCCGCGGCCGGTGATATCCTGCGCCGCCACTTCGCGCTCCACCGCGAGCGGACGGCGCTCCCGAACTTCTTCTCGAACTACCCCCTGCTCTTCGTCTGTCCCCCCGACGAACGCGACATCCGCATCACCATCTCCCAGATACACACCCACAAGATACGCGGGGCCGACATCGTGCTCATCGCCGAAGAGAACGGGGCGCTCCGCAAGGCGGTGTTCGGCCGCCCCGCCGGACTCGACCAGTATTACGCCGAATACATCGCGGTGCCGGCGACCGGCGACCGCAATCTCTTCACCTTCGAAGCGGCGGCCATCCTGCAGACGCTCGCGTTCAAGATGTCGGTGGAAAAGATGAAATACCTGAACCGCAACCGCATCGAGAATCACGGCGTGCACCCCGATGTCCCCAAGAATGTGTCCAAGTCGATAACCGTTGATTAGAGGCGCACCATGGTCCGAGCCACCCGCTTTCTGCGCATCAAGGAGATCGGCACGATACTCGCCAAGTACGATCTCATCCCGTGGGTCCCCACCGTCGCCCAGCGATTGCTCGGCTATGTCGGGACCGGCGAATCGAACAAACGATCCCGCGCCATGCCGGTGGGGAAGAAACTGCGCTTCGCGTTCGAGGAACTCGGCACCACCTACATCAAACTCGGCCAGTTGCTCTCCCTGCGCAAGGATGTCATCCCCGAAGAGATAACCGAGGAACTCAAACAACTGCAGGATCGCGTCAGCCCGATCCCGTTCGACGAGATGCGCCCCATCATCGAGCGCAACATCTGCGCCCCCATCGAAGAGATATTCTCTCAATTCGACGAGGAGCCGCTCGCCGCCGCATCCATATCGCAGGTCTACCACGCGGTCCTCAAGAAGAACGGCGCCGAGGTGGTCGTCAAGGTCCGCAAACCGGGCATCGTGGACAAGATGCGCAGCGACCTCGAGATGCTCAAATGGCTCGCCGAGATCATGCAGAACAACAGCAAACTGGGCGAACATTTCGATTTCGTCGGCATCATAGACGAGTTCTTCTCCACGATGGAGATGGAACTCGATTTCACCCACGAACTCCGCAACACCCGCCGGTTCGCGCGCAACTTTTCCGGCCCCGAATGGGAGTGGCTCGTGTTCCCCAAGATATACGACGAGTACTGCAACAAGTACCTGCTCGTGATGGAATACATCAAGGGCCGCAAACTCGATCAACTCGGCGACCCCGCCTTCGCCATAGATCGCGCGCTTCTGGCCAAGAACGGCGCCCGTTCGTTCATGAAGCAGGTGTTCGAGGACGGGTTCTTCCACGCCGACCTGCACGCGGGCAACTTCTTCTTCCTCGAGAACAACCGGCTCGCGGTCTTCGACTGCGGCATGGCGGGGACCATCGACCGCTACACGCGCGAGATGTTCGCCGAGATGCTGCTCGCCTTCGCGCAGAAGGACTACGCCACGCTCGCCTCTGTCTACGCCGAGATAAGCGACGCGCCGGTCCCGGTCAACAAAAAGCAACTCGCCCGCGACATACGGCGCATCACCGAGGCGCTCCCCGAGACGCTCATCGAGGTGGACATGTCCGACCTTTTTTCAAAGGTCATGAAGGTCCTCTATCACCACCGGCTCCGCGTCCCGAAGAACTTCACGCTCCTCATCCGCGGCGCGTCGATGCTGGAGGGGCTCGGGCGCGAACTCGTCCCCGACTTCAACTTCATCCATGAATCGCAGGAACTCGCCGCGGTGGTCATCAACGCGAAATACTCCCCCGAACGGGTCCGCGAGAACCTTTATTACCTCGGCATGCGTTTCCTGGACATGGGGAAGACGCTTCCGCTCAATCTTTCGGAGATCATAGAGAAACTCGAGAACGGCAACCTCAAGATGAACTGGGAGTTCTTCATCAGCGGCCACGACCGACTCTTCATATCCAAGATGATCACGCGCCTCGTGACCGGTGTCCTGCTCACCGGGCTCATTCTCTCGTTCAACTCCTTCGAACGGACGCTCCCCTTCTACCTGCTCTACCTCCCCGCGCTGACCATCTCGATCGTGATGTTCATACTCACCTTCAAAAAAGACCGGCGCCGATGAGGACCTCCTTCTCGATACGCGAACATCTCGAACAGATCGAGTCCCAGACGCTCTCGCCGCACGCCTGCCTCTCGACCCGCAGCAAAGGGCGCGAACGCGACGAGAAGCCATGCCCCATCCGCCCGATATTCCAGCATGACCGCGACCGCATCGTCCATTCGAAGGCGTTCCGACGCCTCAAGGATAAGACGCAGGTGTTCCTTTCGCCGGAGGGAGGTCATTACCGCAACCGGCTCACACACACGCTCGAGGTCTCCCAGATAGCCCGCACCATCGCCCGGGCACTTTCGCTCAATGAACAACTTACCGAAGCGATCGCGATGGGACACGACCTCGGCCACACCCCCTTCGGCCATTCGGGGGAACGGGCGCTCGCGCGGCTTCTGCCCGGCGGATTCCGTCACGAGGCGCAGAGTCTCCGGATGGTCGAGACGCTCAGCCGCCGCGGAGCGGGGCTCAACCTCTCCTTCGAGGTGCGCGACGGCATCGCCAAACATTCAAAGGGAAAAGGGAAACTCCTCAAGAAGGAGGGCATCCCTGCCACCCTCGAAGGTCAGGTGGTGCGGCTCGCCGACATCATCGCTTATGTCAACCACGACATCGACGACGCGATGAACGGTGGTTTCATGCAGGAAAAGGACATGCCCTGCGCCGACCTGCTCAGCCGCCGGGTGTCGGTGCGCATCAACCGCATGGTGTTCGACCTGATACAGACGAGCATGGACGCCCTGCAGGCGGGGGACATCCGTATCCTCATGAGCGACCGGATGGCCGCCGCCATCGAGGAGGTGCGCGATTTCCTGTACGAGGAGGTATACGAGGCGCCGGCGATACGGCACGAATTCGAAAAGGCCGAGCGCATCGTAAAGGCGCTGTTCGACCACTTCCGCGACCACTACGAGCATCTTTCCCGCTTTTACGAACCGCTCGTCGCCCCCGAACCGGAACGCAACATCGGCGACTTCCTCGCCTCGCTGACCGACGGCTACGCCATCGAACTGTACCGGCACCTGTTCATACCCGAACGACTCCCCTACCGCGAGTTCGCCCATGATGACGAGACCTAGGCCGTTCCTCCTGCTCGCCCTCACCGTCTCGCTGGCACTCAACATCGCGGCGGCGATCCTGCTGTGGCGTCACTACGCCGCTCCTCCGACCGAGTTAACGGCCGAATGCCGTCTCTACCCCGAGCAGGAGTGCTCGATAGACTTTCCCGCCTCCCTCCGCGATCACCGCCCCCTCTTCTCCGCGTACTCGATACGGGGCGACCGGACCGTGTTCCTCGATTTCTCACTGCAGGGGACGATCGTTGAGTCGGTCACTGAGAAATACGGTCGCGAACTGCCGAACGATCTGGTCCGCAACATCCAGACGCTCATCTATTTCTTTCTCGACTATCAGGTGCGGCTCGGCACCAACGACCGTATCGCGCTCTTCTACCGCCCCTCCGACAACCGGATACTCTACCTCCGCCTCCGGAGCCGATCCTACAACGCGGTGTTCGAAACCTTCCTCTATCAGACCGCGCAGCGCGAGATCTATACGACCGCCGACGGCTCCACCTTTCCTCCCTGCATGAAGAACGGACCCTTTGCCGGATGCCCTCCCGTCCGTCTCGAGAAACGGCACGATGTGCTGGTACCCCTCTTTCTGCTCCCCCAGAACGGCGAGGTCCGCCTCCCCTTCGACGCGTGGATCATCTCGCTGACCGATTTCTCCCGGAACGGCGGCGCGGTGCAGGTGACCTTTCCCGATCAGGGACTCGTCGGCTTTTTCGACTATCTCGGCACCGTGAACCCGCAGGTAAAGGTGGGCAAACGCTACAAGGCGGGAACGCTCGTGGGGACCGGCGGCTTCGCCAAACGCGACGGGGCTGACGGCGTCCGCTATTACCTTGAACGGCGCGACGGCACGCCGGTCTCGCCCTTCTTCTTCCACCACACCACCACCACGGTACTGCCGGCCGAAGAGAAGGTGAACCTCACGATAACGCAGAATTTCTACCGCAACTGGCACCGGCAGGGACAGGAGTTCGAGAAACAGTATTACTGAGAGGCGGCTATGACGAAACTGCGGATACTCGTCACCTGCGACCTGCCGGGCGAACGGCTTCCTGTTCTGCGACGCGACGATCGGTTCTCCGTGACGGTCCTCGACGCCGCCGGACGCCGCGACATCCCCGGCGCCATCCGCGCCGCCGCCCCGCACGGCATAGTATCGCTCCTTTCCGACACGCTCGGCGCCGCCGAGATAGCGTCCGCCCCCGATCTCAGGGTCATCTCCAACTATGCGGTCGGCTACAACAACATAGACACCGCCGCCGCGAAGGAAC
>JAKLFG010000083.1 GCA_022711315.1 bacterium
TCCGCGTGATGGCTTGCTTCTTTGCGTCGAACAGGAACAGATCGCTCCGCATCCGGTCATTGTCGATGGATACGGGAACCGTCGCGAGGAATTCGTTGTCACCGGCGGCAAAGGTCGCCGCCGCGGGGAGCGTCATGAGGCGGGTCGCGGCGGTGCCGTCGAACTCGTAAACGGCGCGCCGTCCCTTTGTCGCACCGTAGTAGACATAGCGATCGGGGCGCGAGGTGTCCACCATGATGTCGTGGTACCGCTCGCCGATCTCGAAGGGGGCCTGCGCCGTCGTGTCGCGTTCGAACAGCCGTTCGCGCTGTTTCTGCACGAACTCTTGATACATGTGCCAGAAGGTCTCGCCGAACACCTTTTTCGCCTCGTACTCGGCGAGGAACGGTATTGCGTTGTCCGACATCTCGTCGAAAAAGAGCGCCATCCGCTCCAGCCCGTGTCGCCGGGCGACGAAATCGTAGAAGAAAGAGCCGTACAGATAGGGTATATGGCCGCCCATCCAGTGGTCGTTCGACCCCGAAAGTTCACCGAGCGTCAGCTCGTTCCCCTTGCGGAAGAAGGAGTCGAACCACGCCCGCCAGACCGGGGAGTGGCCCCGTCCCGTGCCGTCGATGGCCGATTCGGAATAAACGGTGACCCCTTCGAGCATCCACCCGGGCATCAGTTGCGAGGGGAAGAACAGATTGCCGAACACATAATTGACCCACTTCGGGATGCCGTTCACGAGACCGATCTGGAGCGAATGGGTCAGTTCGTGGACGGCGAGGTTGAGCACATAGTCCTTGTGGTTCGCGAGCACCGAGAACTCCTCGGGGGGATATATGAGGAGTCGGATGCCGTCCTTGAGGTAGACCGACGACCAGCCGTTCGCGTCATCGGTCTCGCGGTCGAACACCAGCGGGATACGCCGGTCGGCCTTCCAGCCGTAGAGCGAGAAGAGGAACTGCTCGGCCAGCTCGGTCTTTTCTATGAAGTAGGGGATGAGGCGCGGGTCGATGTCCTTCGAGAAGTAGAGGACGAGGTTGCCGGTGCGGTGGACCAGATAGGAGGGCGTCTCAGCGGAGGAGAGCAGGGAAAAGGCGCAGAGAAGCGACAGTGCGATGAAAAGTGACCTCAGGTCGACCTCCGTGTGTCATGGGCCGTCGGGAATATACCGTGCCGGCCGGTTTTCGCAAAATTTTTCTCCTGTTATCTCGCCGTTCCGGTAGTCAAAATAGTTGACAACAATGCCTCCTACGGTAGGTTGGAACGGTATGTTCCCTAAAGAGGTTCCTATGATAATTTATGTCGCTTTCGACGATACCGACACCATCGACTGCGGGCGCGGCACCGGCAAACTGGCCCGCTGGTACGGTGGTGAACTGCCCGACGGATGCCGTCTGTACGCGCTCATCCGCCAGCAACTGCTCGTCGCCGACGATATACCCTACACCTCGCACAACAGTTCGCTCGTCTGCATGATCGAGGCGCCGGGACGCGAAGTGATCCCGGAACTCATCCGGCGCGGCGCGGCCCACATCAAAAAGCATTTCGTCGTCGGGAGCGACCCGGGGCTCTGCGTCGTCGCGCAGGACGATCCGGCTATCCCTGCGCTCAAGGAGTTCGGGAAACTCTGCCTTGTCCGCAAGGTGACGCAGACCGAGGCGCACGCCGCCGTCGGTACGGCCCACCTGTCGGGCCACGGCGGCACGAACGACGGCGTCATCGGGGCGGCGGCGGGTGTGGGGCTCACGGCGCTCGGTGGATCGGGGCGGGTCAATGAATGGCATGAGGCGGGCTTCACGCGCACCGTGCCGCAGGAGACGACGGCCGGGTTCCTGCGCGAACACCGCATCGAGCCGCTGGCGATAGACAAGAACGCGGCGTGGATACCCGATACCGACCTCATCGACAACCGCGGCTGGCTGCGGCCCAACTGGCTGGGTGGCCGTGCCGTTCTGCCGGTGCTCGCCGTCGCGCCGAACCGCTGGCAGACGCTTCCGAAGAAGAAAGGGGATGAGTCGTGAGTACGACGCGGCGGCTGCTGGGCTATCTCTGGCGCGAAAAGAGACTCATCGGCGGCGGCATCCTCTTCACGGCTCTCATGGGGCTGGTCGAGGTCGGCACTGGTACGATACTCAAGATGCTCACCGATGGCATCGAGGAGATCAGCCGCTTTTTCAAGCACGGCGGCGAAGGGATCATCGAGATACCGCTCAAGGTGAAGATACCGTTCCCCGGCAGCAAGGGGCGGTTCAAACTGCTCGATACCGTCATATCGGGGGCCGACGAGGTCTACCGCGCGATGCTCTACCTCGCGCTGGCGGTCATCGTCCTCTACCTCCTCAAGGCGATCTTCGAATACATCCGCGAGATCTGCATGAACTCGGCGATACAGCGGATCCTGCGCCGGTTCCGCTCCGAGGTGTTCGGCAAACTGCTCGGGCTGCCGCTCTCGTTCCATGACCGGTCACGCTCCGGCGACCTCGTTTCGCGGGTCACCTACGATGTGACGACGCTCGAACGGGTGCTCGAACTCTTCATCGAGATAGCGCGCACGGCGGTCTATATGCTCGTCTTCGTGCCGGTGATGTTCGTCATCAACCCGCAGATAACGCTCTTCACGATGCTCTTCTTCCCGCTGTCGTGGGCGCTCATCAACCTGTTCTCGCGCCGCATCCGCCGCGTCGGCCGCGACATCAGCGAAACGGTGGGCGACTACACCGCCGTGATGCAGGACCGGACGCGCACCCTGCGGACCGTCAAGGGGCTCGGCGCCGAGGCGGTTGAACGCTCTCTCTTCGACGCGCTGGTCGAGCGCAACTACCGCTTCTTCGTGAAGATGATACGGCTCAAGTATATCATGAAGCCGTCGAACGAACTGATCGGGATGATCGGCGTCTCGGTCGTATTCATCTACTTCGCGGGGCGGCTCGTGTCGGGCGATACGACGCTGGGCAATGTCGTACTCTACCTATACCTCATGCAGCAGGCCTACAAACCGGTCAAGAAGGTGGCGGCCGCGTTCGGCGAACTCTACAATACGCTCGTCTGCACCGGCCGGATATTCAGCCTTTTCGACGAGAGCGACGAGAAACAGGACGGCACCACCGCCATACCGGCCGACGGCGCGCTGGAGGTCGAGGGGCTGTCGTTCCGCTACGAGGGGATGCCGGCGCTCTTTGTCGGCCTGTCGTGCCGTTTCGCGCCGGGGGTGACGGCGCTCACCGGGGCGTCGGGGTCGGGAAAGACGACGCTCTGCGCCCTCATCCAGCGTTTCTATGAACCGGCGGTCGGAAAGATGACCTACGGCGGGACGCCGCTCGCCGATATGCCGCTCGCCGACTGGCGACGGCTCGTTGCCTATGCCGGGCCCGACAGCGCCCTTTTTGCCGGGACGGTCGCCGAGAACCTGAAGTACGGGAACGCCGCGCCCGATGAGGCGGCGCTTGCCGCTGTCACCGCCGCGCTCGATATCGCCGACGATATGCTCAGTGCTCCGGCGGGTGAGGGGGGACGGCTGCTTGCGCAGGGTCAGCGCGAAAAGGCGGTGCTGGCGCGGGCGATCCTGAGAAGTCCCCGGATACTACTCATCGACGAACTCTGCGACGGGATGGACGACGGACGACTCGATGCGCTCCTCGGCGTCGTGCGCGACATCCCCCTCGTCATCATCGTCTCGAAAAGCCGCCCGGTGCTCGACCGCGCCGCGTCAGTGGTGCGACTGTAGTTACGGGAGGAGGGATCTCATGAAAAAGTTCATGGCTATTATCTTAACATGTGTGGTGGTTCTTTTCGCGGTATCGTGCGGGGGTGATGGAACCGAAATGCCCGACACCGAACAGCCCGATGTGGATTACGGCACCGGGACGCCGGGGGAGATGGTGAGTGTCCCCGCCGGAGAGTTTCAGATGGGATGTAATTCGGCGGTGGACGATCAATGCGGTGGTGATGAATCGCCGTACCATGCGGTGACACTCAGCGCCTACAAGATCGGCAAGTACGAAGTAACCGTCGGCGAATACCAGCAGTGCGTCACCAACGGCGCGTGCAACAACAACGGCGAGAATTATCACTACTACACCAACACCGACTATGAATCATGCAACTACGGCGCGGAAGGAAAAGGGATCCACCCGATGCAGTGCGTGACATGGTACGGCGCGAAGGCCTACTGCGAGTGGATAGGCGGTCGTCTGCCGACCGAGGCCGAATGGGAGAAGGCGGCGCGAGGGACCGACGGGCGAAAATACCCGTGGGGCAATGAACCGACTGTTTCGTGTGATTATGTCGTCATGTTTGACTCGAACGCTGGGGGTCTTGGGTGCGGCACCGGCGGTACGATGCCGGTAGGGAGCAAGCCGAACGGCATTTCGCCCTATGGTGCTTATGACATGATCGGTAATGTGTGGGAATGGGTGAACGACTGGTACGCCTCGGGCTACTATGCCTCATCGCCTACAAACGATCCCACGGGGCCAGAAACCGGTGATGCCCGCGTGTTGCGCGGCGGGTCGTGGCGCAGCTACGACGACAACCGCTTGCGCGCGTCCAGTCGCTACCTCTACAACCCGGGCGGCAGCAGCTACTACTACCTCGGGTTCCGGTGCGCGAAGTGATCTCCTCTTTTAATAAAACCCACCCAACCCTCCCTTGACAGGGCGGGATGGCGGAGGTAAAGCCGATCTATGAGAGCTGACCGACGCCTGCCCCGTATCGCCGATTACGATGTGCGGTTGAAAGCTCGTGCCCGCGAATTGAGGCGGAACCAGACCGAAGCAGAAAAGAAATTATGGGTCGAATTGTTAAGGGATCGCGTTTTCGGCTACAAGTTCACTCGCCAGAAGCCGCTCCTGCATTTCATCGCCGATTTCTATTGCTCCGAACTTCTGCTCGTCATTGAACTTGACGGAAGCAGTCACGACGAAAAAGCGGAATACGACGAAGAGAGGACGATTCTTCTCAATCAATTAGGCATACAGGTCATTCGCTATACCAACTCTGATGTGCTTCAAAACATCGAAGGGGTATATGCCGACTTGAAAACTCGTATCGAGGTAAGGGCACAAGAACTGCGTCCCCCTGTCAAGGGGGATTGAGGGGGTTTGCCCCATCTCGTCGTGATGAAAACCTACCCTGCCCTCCCTTGACAGGGCGGGGCGATGGTCTTAATCCCAACTAAATGCCGCTTCGAGGTAGAAACTGCGCCCCGGGCCGGGGTTGAAGGGGTGGGATGCGTAGTCGTCGAGGAGGTTCTTCGCCGTGAAGGAGATCTCGAAATATTCCCAGAGTTCCTGCGATATCCGCGCATTGAGGAAGAGGGGGTTATGGAGCGTCGAGGCCTCCCAGTATCTCGTGTCGAACGGGGCGAATTCCTCGGGAGCTTCCTTCATGGTGTAGATGAGTTCGCCGTAACTCCAACTGCCCCAGACAGACAGCGCGGTGCGCCGGAAGATGTCGTGCGGGGTGTTGACCGCGATCCGCAGTTCGGCGAGCACCTGATGCGACGGAGTGAATTCGATGTACTTTCCTTTGTTCACCTGTTCTTCGGGAGAATGGTCGTAGTTGCGGGCGTGGACGAACGAGTGGGCCAGCGAACCGCTCAGATCGACCATCCCGCCGATATCCTTGAACGCGGCGGTGATGACGGTGTCGGTCCCCTGCGAGACCATCTTCTGGATGTTCACCGGCGGGTCGTCGCGACTTATCTTGGCGATACGGTCGTCCAGCAGGGATATGAAATAATCGCTACGGATGCTGAGTTTCCGGTCGAGGAAGAAGAATTCGATCCCGGCGTTGGCGTTGTAGGCCCGTTCAGGCTTAAGCCCTTTGTCGAATTCCGCCGAAGCGATCTTCGCATACTCGCCGAGGTTGGGGAACCGCGCCCGGACCGACGCGGCGCCCCGCAGGAGCAGGAGGTCCTTCACTGCGTCGTAGGTGAAGCCGATGGCCGGGTTGAAGGCGTCGCGGGTGCCGAGGATGATAGGATCGGGCTTGACGATATAGGCGGCGCCGTACTCTTCGCCTTCACGGACGCGGAAGTAGTCGATGGCCTGCATGTCGTAGGAAATGCCGGCGGTCATGCGCAGGTCGCCTGCCCGCAGTTCGTGTTCGCCGGCGAGATAGAAGGTGTGGGCGCCGATGCGGGTGTTCGGGTAGGGGTCGGTGCCGCCGGCGGTCGCCGTTATTATCGGGGAAAGTGTCGCCGACACGGCCCCCTCGTCCGCGGCGAAGGTGTCGTAGCGGTAGTGCAGCGCGAAGTTCATACGGTAGTCCTTGGTGAATCGGTAGGTGGGAAGGAGACGGAATCCGAGACTGCCGTAGTCCTTGATGTCGCGGAACGGTTCGTAGAGCGTCGGGTCGTTCTTGTCGGTGAACAGCAGGGTCATGTCCTTCGGGTAGCGGTGATCGGTGGTGGCGTAGCCTTCCTGTTCGGCGTGGTTGCGGAAGTACCACAGATTTGCTTTGAGCGAGAGGTCTCCCCAGCGGGCGTCGAGATAGGGCGACACCGTCACGCGGTAGAGGAGCGGATAGACGAAGGCGCGGTTGCGCAGGGCGAAATCCTTGAGGTGCGTGATGTCGTCGGTGAACCATGGTCGGGCATTGGCCGACCATTTCTCCTTGGCGACATTGTAGTCGCTCGAACAGGTCGATTGATAGGTGTTGGTCCGCCCCGAATACACGAACAGGCTCGACGAAAGCCCCGTCTCGATATCGGGCGTTATCCGCCAGCCACCCTTCAGGCCGAGCGTCCCTTTGCGGTGGTTCTCATGATCCCACTTCCCGTCATCGAAGATATACTGTTCCTTCGCCGGGATGGTCACTTCGTCGTAGGTGAGCCCGAAGCGGTCGTAGCGGATGAGTTTGTTGAACCACTGGAGCCGTTTTTCGGGGGTGAGCGCCGCCGATGGGGTGAACCCGCCGTATTCGTCGTAGGTGCCGGTGATCCAGTAGTAGAACTCGTCGATGGCGTTGCCGTGGGCCACCGATATCGATGCGCTGTCGGGAGCGCCGTATTCGACCTTTGCGTCGACGAAGGGCTTGTCCGGTTTCCGGGTGACCACATTGACCGTGCCGACGGCGCCGTCGGTACCGTAGAGCACCGAGGAAACGCCGCGGTTGACGACCAGTTTGGCGATGTTTCGGACCGGTATGGAGGAGAGGTCGATGTCGGTCGAGTATACATCGTTCATCGGGACGCCGTCGACCAATATCATCACCTTGTCCTGTTCGTAGCCCCGGAGCCGGATGCGGGCGAAGCCCTTGGTGTGGCGTTGCGTTTGAACGCCGGGCACCAGTTCCAGCGCTTCGTCGAGCGTTTTGACGCCGCGCTCCTCCAATTGCTCACCCGTGATGACGGTCGTCGTTCCCGCCTGTTCTATGTTGGCTATCCGTTCGCCGGTGACGACGATCTCACCCATGGTGAAGGTGTTCTCCCCACTCCGGGTCATGGGGGTGTCCTCGGGCGCGGAGGCGGGGGTTTCGCCGGCGACGAGCAGTGTCGCGGCGAGTAGCAGTGTGCCGAACATCGGCGCCACCGTCAGAAACAGGCCTCGAGCGGCTCGGTGGAGCCGAGCCCGGTAAAGTCGCCCGGCTCATACCCGCAGGCGGCATCGACCATCCATGTGCAGTATTCCTCCGCGACGGCGCGGCGCGGCTTGCCGGTCCCCTGTCCGACCGTATCGCTGTTCTCGACGACCGTTCCCGGCTCGCAGATATCGTTGCAGGATGCGGCGCAGGGCCAGTTCTCGTCCTTCGGGGTGAAATCGGTGCAGGAGGCGAGGCCGGCGACGCAGGCGGTGCAGGCGTCGGCCTGATCGGTCTTGAGCCCGTCGCACCGGAACCACTCCTTGACTATTTCGACACAGCAGGCGATCGCGGCCGCCGGATCGAAGTCGCTGTCGGGCGTCACCACGACATCGGCATCATCGTTCTCGTCGACCGTTTCGTCGGTGAGGATATCATCGATGGCGATATCGTCGGTGGCGATGTCGTTGTCGGTAACGGCCTCATCGGTCACGACCTCGTCGGTGTCGGTCGGTGTGACGGCGTCATCGGTCGGGATCGTCGCGTCATCCGCCGTTACGGCGTCATCGACCGTCCCCGCATGGTCGGTCTGGACAAGGTCATCAGGCACATTCTCGTTGTCGCTTTCGGCGTCGTCGGAAGTGCAGGCGGCAACGAAAAGCGTTGCGCAGACAAGGAAAAGGACATACTTGTGCATGGGTGCCTCCGTATCTTTTCCCGTTACTTGGTCAACCCGGCGCCAAAATTGTCCGTGAACGCCTTGTGGTCGGCGCTCGCCTTATGGGCATGGGCCCAGCCGGCGTACTTGTAGGCGTTGCCGGTGTAGGTCTCGTCGGCGTTTGTCGAGGTCACTGTCCCGCCAGTGTACTTCATCTTGTCGCGGGCATCGGCATCCGACAGTTGGACCCCGTGCTTATAGCGAATGGTCCACTTCCCGTCGCTTCCCAATTCGACATAGAGGTTGACGCCGCCGTCGGCATCCTTGCTCCCCGTGCAGATGTAGCCGGAATTGACGATCTCGGTCGAATTCCCCGGCAGGACATCGTTCGCGTTGTTTATGCCGGCGTTGAAACGGAACACCACGAGCGCACCGTCGTTCCGGAAACCAGCCGCGTATCCTTGGGTCGTCGATGCGTTGAGATCGGCGTCGTCGGCCGCGAGTACCATCGCCATGGAGAAATGATCGGTCGACCAGCCATCGACATTGAGCGTCCGGTTCATCTTGAGCCAGCCGAACCATTCATTGCCCCGCGCCTTGTCGAGTGTCCAGTCCGGGATGGACTGGGTGAGGTCAAAGGAGGCGTAGTTGTGTTCGGGCGTGGTCAGCCCGTTCGCGTAACTTTCGTAAACGCCGCCGGCGATGCTCCAGACCCCGTCGTTGGCGTAGGTCAGGTCGCCCGTGCCGTCGTAGTTGTCGAGCAGGAGCGGGAACACCGGGGTCGGGAGTCCGGTGCCGCCGATGTTCAGGATATAGTCGCCCGCCGGATCGTCGCTCTCTATCGTCACGAAGGAGGAGAGAGAACCCTCG
>JAKLFG010000084.1 GCA_022711315.1 bacterium
CGCCGGGACCGCGCTCCTCTCGCAACACACCGGCGCGGGGGACAAACGGACCGCGAACGAGGCGGCGGGGCAGGTGCTGTCGGTCGTCATCATCGGCGGCACGCTGGCGGCGATCGCCGGCATGCTCCTCTTCCCGGTCGTCATGCCGCTCATCACCGACAACGCCGCGATACGCGACACCGCCCGCTCCTACCTGCTCTGGTACCTGCCGGGGCTTCCCTTCGTCTTCATCACCGCGGTGTTCCGCGTCCTCATGGCGGCCGCGGGCAACACCTTCGTCCCCCTGCTCGTCGTGTTCACCGGCAATGTCATCAACATGGCGCTCGACCCGCTCTTCATACTCGGGTTCGGGCCGATACCGGCGATGGGAGTGCAGGGAGCGGCGGTCGCCACCGTGATCTCGGCGGTCATCGCGGGACTCATAGCGATCCGGCTCCTCATGAACGGCCGCAACGCCATCCACCTGACCTTCGGCGATCTCGTGCCGCGCCTCCACTGGATACGGCGCATCCTCAAGATAGGGCTCCCGGCGGCAGTGGGCGATTCGGCCGAGGCGCTCGGGTTCGTCGTCCTTATGGCGCTCATCGGCCGGGTCGAATCGGCGCGCGAGGCGCTCGCCGGTTACGGCATAGGGAATCGCATGACCAGTCTCATCGCCATCGCCATCGTGGGGCTCGGGCAGGGGCTCAGCACCATCATCGGGCAGAACCTCGGCGCATCCCGTTTCGACAACGCGCGCCGCGCCGCGGGGCAGGGCATCGCGATACTTTTCGGCGTTCTTCTTTTCGAGACCGGGCTCATCATCCTGTTCCGCGAACCGCTCGTGCGCCTCTTCATCCCGAACGATCCGGGCGTCATCGCCGAGGCGTCGCGCTTCCTGCTCTTCTTCGGCAGTTCGGTGCCGCTCTTCGGGCTCATCCGCGGCATCACCGCCGCCTTCAACGCGGCGGGACGCAACGCACCGGTGCTTATCATCGGCCTTTTGCGCCTTTGGATACTGCGCCTGCCGCTCGCGTGGCTGTTCGCCTTCGGGCTCGGCTACGGAACGCCGGGACTCTGGTTCGGCATGGCGCTCTCCAACCTCGGCGCGGCGATCGCCGCGGTCATCTTCTTCGCCCGTTTCGACTGGAAAAAGAATCTGGTCGATCCGGCCCCGGGCCCCGAACAGGCCCCGGAGTAAGGAGCACTGACCCCGCTACCCCCGCTCCCTGACCCCGCTAAAAAAAATACCTTGTGGGGGATATTGACTTTTTATTCCCCTGAGGGTATATTCCATATGTATACCCCATGGGGGATAATATGGGATATCTTGTTCTCACCCCGCGACATCTCGCGGATGCCCTTAAAAGTCGGCGCAAGGAGAAGCGACTTACTCAGAAAGAGACGGCTCTCCTCGTCGGGCTCCTACCGAAAACGATCTCGGGGCTGGAGCACTCGCCGGAAAAAAGCAGTGTCGAGAGTCTCTTGAAGTTGCTTGCCGCGATGGAACTGGAGATGGTTCTGAGACCGAAGATCAAGCGGACCGGTTTGCCGGGGGAGTGGTAAGATGGGACGACCTTCGAAAGCCCGTAAACTTTCCATCTACATGAACGGAGAGGCGGTAGGTATCTGGACCATCACGGCACAGGGACGACAGGAATTTCGCTATGACGACTCCTGGCGCTCCTCCCCCGCCGCCCGGCCGCTGTCTCTTTCTTTGCCTTTGGCTCCCTCCTCTTTTATCTATGCCGGCGATGTGGTCGAACACTTTTTCGATAATCTACTTCCCGACAGCATCGACATCCGTCATCGGATACAGCAACGGTTCCGTACCGGATCCATTGCGCCGTTCGATCTGCTTTCCGAGATCGGCCGCGATTGCGTCGGCGCGATCCAACTTCTTCCCGAAGGCGTCGCCACCGGGCAGGTCCGCACGATCAAGGCCGAGCCCCTTACCGATGCCGCTGTTGAAAAGATATTGCGCGCGGTCACCGCTCTGCCCGCCTTCGGGCAAAAAGAACAGGAATCCGAGTTCCGCATATCGCTTGCCGGCGCTCAAGAAAAAACCGCCCTTCTGTATCACCGGGGAAGCTGGTGCCGGCCGCTCGGGACGACGCCGACGACGCATCTTTTCAAACTGCCGCTGGGATCGGTCGGTCATCTGCAGGTCGACATGAGTTCTTCCATTGAGAACGAATGGCTCTGCTCCCGTATCGTTCACGCATTCGGTCTTCCTATCGCTCGAACCGAGATGGCACGCTTCGGCGACCAGAAGGTGTTGATCGTCGAGCGCTTCGACCGTAAGCTTTCTTCCGATCGCAAGTGGTTGGTTCGTCTTCCTGTCGAAGATCTTTGTCAGGCGACCGGCAGATCCCCGGGGGCGAAATATGAATCCGAAGGCGGTCCCGGTATTGAAGAGATCATGCGGTTGCTGTTGGGCGCTCAAGATGCTTTCGCCGACCGGAAAATGTTCCTCAAGACGCAGGTGCTTTTCTGGATGATGGCGGCTATCGACGGGCATGCAAAGAATTTCAGTCTCTTTATCGAACCGGAAGGTCGTTTTTCTTTGACACCGCTCTATGATGTCCTCTCGGCATACCCGGTGACGGGACACGGTCCTCGGCAATTCGCCCCAGAGAAACTGCGCATGGCAATGGCGGTCACCGGGAAAAAGCGTCACTACGAGTGGTCGCACATTCGGCGACGACACTGGATCGAGACCGCGAAACGCTGCGACGCGGGAAAAGAGATCGACCCCATAATCTCGGAACTCATAGAACGGCTCCCTCAGGTGATCACGAAAGTATCCGGAGATCTACCGGCCGAATTTCCCGGACAGGTCTCCTCTCCTATTTTCGAAGGCTTGACCCGTTCGGCAGATTCGTTACGGTGAAGCGCGTGGTTTCCTTTGGCGACGGGATTCCACTTGGAACATACATCGAAGTACTGGACATGGCCTCTACTATAGCTTGGATGACCTCGACTTCCATTATCCCCATATGCCCGCTCGGATCGGTGTACATCGCGGGGTTGCTGTTGGCGTAGGTGTACTTGTTGAGGGTGATCGGGTTGCGGCTGTCGCCTTCCCATGAATCGCGGCTGATGAACTGGCTGTTGGCGGGGTTGTAGTATCTGGCCCGGAGGTAATAGTTCCCGGTCTCTTCGTCGCGTTGTTCCCCGGTGTACTGGTAGGCGTTGACGCTCGTCCCGGTGCGGCCGGTGGTGTTCCCGTATGCATCAAAGGTATAGGTGTCGGTCACTGCGGTGCCGTCGGAGAGGGCGCGGACACTGCCCTGTGCATCGTAGCGGTAGAAGCGTTCCGCCGTCCCCTGCGTCAGGGAGATGAGGCCCAGCCCGCGATGATAGGTGGCCTGTGTCAGAGGGGTCAGGGCGCAAAAAGTATAGTTCTTGGCCGCCATAACCCCTAGTCGCACAAACCAAGACATCTAGATCTCTCCCCGTTATTTGCTCCCTCCCCCGGAAACTTAAAAAGATCAGCCGTTGTTCTCGGGCCAGTCGAGGAATATGCAGTCCACCGGATTATTACAACCGGTCTGAGCGTTCTGGTTCAGCATCGTGTTGGCACAGTCAGCGCTACAGGTCTTGTCGGTCTCGATACCGACCGTGGTCCCGGCGTAGCAATAGTCGTATCCGGTCTTATCGCAGTAGGTGGTGCTCTTGTTGACGGAGCATTTTTTCGGATAGCCGCCACAACTCCAGTAGCCGGGAGTACTCTCCGACCATCCATAGAACGCGCAGTCGTAGATGTCTGAACAGGCCTGACCGGAACCATTAGTGGCCGACTTGTCGCAGTCGGCGGGGCAACTCTTCGCCGACTCGCCGTTCTTCGGATCGCAGGTGCCGTTACCACACGCGGCATATCCGTACTCCGGCACACATTGTTTGCTGCCGTTACAGGTCCACCGACCGGTCTGCGGCGGCATGACGCAATCGCCGTCATTCACCCACTGTCCCTCCACGCAGTCCTGCGCCTGATCGCCTTTGCCACCTTCGCCGCACGATACCGTCTGTTCGGTGCCGTTCTCGCAGACATCGTCATCGACGCAGGCCCCGTCGTTCACCCACTGGCCGTCGACGCAGTCCTGCGACTGGATACCGGCGTCGTTGATGCCGCAGGCGATATCCTGTTCATTACCGTTCTTGCAGACATCGTCGTCCACGCAGATGCCCTGATCCTCCCACTTGCCGCCGAGACATATCTGCGACTGCAGGCCGTCGCCGTTGATGCCGCACGGTATCTGCCGCGTGTCGTTGGGAGAACAGGGGGCGTTGTCTATGTCAAAGTCGGGTACGATCGGCGCATCGTCATTCACGACCTCGCCGTCGTCATTCACCGGCACGCCGTCGTCATTCACCGGCACGCCGTCGTCATTCACCGGCACGCCGTCGTCATTTACCGGCACGCCATCATCGTTCACCGGCACGCCATCATCGTTCACCGGCACGCCATCGTCATTCACCGGCACGCCGTCATCGTTCAATGGGTCATCGGCCCCCTCCACAAGGAGCATATCCTCATCGCCCGTTACGAGAACATCCCCATCCGCGACCGCCTCCTTATCGAGCGGGATGATGCGGCGGGTCCCGTCCTCGCAGGCGACCAGCACCACGAGGGAAAGCACAAGGAACAACAGTGATCTCATGGCAACCTCCTGCAGCTCATATCGTATGTCAACGGACTTGCATTTTACCCAACGGCAACGGGAATTCAAGCACTTTCTTAATTATTTGTATTCCTTCTTCGATTTGTTATCATCGTTCCGGTCAGTCGGAGGAGATCATGCCCGCGCGGCGCAAAAAGACATCCCACAGCGATTTCAGGGCTCTGACCACCGACATCCTGCGCCATGCCGACGAAGGCGCCATCATCGGCGACTACCTGCGCGACATCATGTCGGCCATCGTCGAATCGGCCGCCTGCCCGCAGGTCCGCATCACGGTGGCCGACCTGACGCGCTTCTACCGATTCACCCGCACCAACACGATAGCCGGCAATTTCCATTTCGCCCCCATCCCCGGGTTCGGCGACCCCTCCTTCTTGCCCCCGGCCGACGGCGTGAGCGATGTCGAACTGCTCGAGCGGCTCGTCCACTTCGGTCACCTTGACGGCCGGGAGGACCTTTTCGTCCCCGACACCGCCGCCGCACAGGCCATCGCCATGCGCGACGGCGCCGGGGAACGCCGCGACCTCCGACTGCCGGGCGGGATCGGTTCGCTTCTCATCCTTCCCATTCGCTACGGTGCGGAGACGCTCGGCATACTCACCCTCGTCGCCGACCGCGCCGGGTTCTTCGACGACAACGACGCCGATTTCTACCGCAACATAGCCGCGGTCATCGGCATCGCGCGGGCCCATCGACAGGCGAAGTTCCATCTCCGCGAGCGGATCAAGGAACTCACCTGCATCTATCGCATCACCAAACTCGGCTCCGACCTCGACCGGTCGCTCGACGGCCTCCTGCGCGAAGCGGCCGACATCATACCGCCCGCCTTCCTTTTCCCCGAGGCCGCATCCTGCCGCATCCTGCTCGACCGACGCAGTTACACCTCGATCCGCTACAACCCGTCGAAACACGCGCTTCCCGTGGAACTGCGCATAAACGGCCGGCCGCGCGGACTCATCGAGGTAAGTTATTCCACCGACCTGCCGACGCTTGACAAGGGCCCCTTCCTGAACGAGGAGCGCTCCCTGCTCGAAGCGGTCGCAAAGGAACTGTCGGTCATCATCCAGCGCAAGGAGGCGGAGGAGGAGAAAAGCGCGCTCCAAAGTCAACTTCTCCACGCCGACCGGCTGGTCACCGTCGGCCAACTCGCCGCGGGCATGGCCCACGAGATCAACGAGCCGCTCGGCGGCATACTCGGTTTCGCCCAACTCATCCAGAAGACCCCCGACCTGCCCGAGCAGGTGATACGCGACCTCGACAAGATCGTCAAAGCGGCGATCCACACCCGCGACATCATCCGGAAACTGATGCTTTTCAGCCGCCAGATGCCACCCCGCAAGTCGCCGACCGACCTCAACGAACGGGTCTCCTCCTGTCTCGACCTTCTCGAACCACGCATACGGAAGGGCGGCGTGCGCGTCGTGACCGAACTGACCCCCGACATCCCGCCGATAGTCGCCGACCCGGCCCAGATACACCAGATCCTCGTGAACCTCGTCGTGAACGCCGTGCAGGCGATGAGCCCCGGCGGCACCCTGACCATCCGGAGCGCGCGCGACGGGGAGCGGGTGTCGCTCGCCGTCGAGGACACCGGCTGCGGCATGACCGCGGAGACCAAGGACCGGATCTTCGTCCCCTTCTTCACCACCAAGGACATCGGCGAAGGGACGGGGCTCGGCCTGTCGGTCGTGCTCGGCATCGTCACCGCGCACGGCGGCGACATCAAAGTTGAAAGCGAGCCGGGACGCGGAAGCCGTTTCACCGTCACCCTGCCCATCGCGGCACCCGAAAAAGGAGAAGATCATGACTGACAACGCAGAACGGGGCACGATCCTCATCGTGGACGATTCGCCCGACACGCTGGAACTCATCCGGCGCAATCTTGAACTGGCGCGCTACGCCGTCCTGACCGCGTCGAGCGTGAACGAGGCGAAGAGCCAACTCGCACAGCGGAAGTTCGACCTCGTCATCACCGACTATCACATGCCCTTCGCGAGCGGCATCGACCTTATCCGCTTCGTGCGGGACAGCCATCCCGGCACGGCGATCATCATGATCACCGGCTACGCGTCGGTCGAAGGGGCGGTCGAGGCGATCAAGGCGGGCGCCGAGGAGTATCTCTCGAAACCGTTCACCGACGACGAGTTACTGACGCTCGTCGACAAGATATTCGAACAGCGGCGCGCACGGAAGGACGCCAGGGCCGGGACGCCGACGCCGTGAGATACCTCATCCCGCTTTTCTGTCTTCTCCTCGCCGCCTGCACAGCGCACACCGCCAAGAATGACGCCGATACGGTGACTACGGACGGCGATGATGTTGTCGAAGTCGGACCCGATGATTTCATCTTCATCGAGGCCGACGAGATCATTTCCGATGCCGATATTCCGGTCGGTTGTCCCTCCCTGAAATACTATGCCAATGTGAAAGCAGCCGGCTTTCCGTTCAAGGATGGTAACGGCAAGATAACCTTCTGTCGTCCCGGCTGTGATACCCCGACCGACAACGATCCGCAGTGTGTCAAGAATCTTTGGACATGGATCAACTGGAAACGGTATCAGGAATATGCGACAGGGGCCGATACCCTGCGCGAATGTTATCCGTGGCCCTGTGAATTACCCGACATGAAGGCGCGAACCAATCTCCACGAATGTGATCGGAACCTAGCGAGCCAAGAATATACGGCTAGCCCGGAAGCATTATACGATTTGAAAGTTACACTAGACCATGTGGGAATATTAATGGGGTCTCCCAAATCAATTCGAGCTGTTGAATATGATATCACCCAAGATACCTATCTGACAATTGCACATACAGGACATGCCAGCAACTTCGGTTCTGATCGATTTATATTCTACACCACTTATGAAGATTATGTTAATTCCGGCACGGGTTTAGGCAATACATATGTTGTGTCAGCCAAGAAAAACGGCGCAGATTACAAGTACGAAGTTATCTATGACGACGCCGAACACATGGCGCAATTCAATCGTCCTCCTTTTGTGGGGGAAAAATGGGTTCTGTTGAATGTGGACCATGCGGGACAGGGCAAGATAGAAGTCCTCTACGCTAAAGTGGATGAATGGGTATGGCATCCCTTGAAACCGGGAGAAGTAGGCGAAGGGAACATTGTTGACAATCGGATCACATTCATAACCGCGCAAGGCCGGGTCTTTGCATGTGATCTCGACAAACTGCCGTTCGATCCGGAGAAAGAGTGTCTGCGGATAGACCGTGCCGGAGAAACACCCTATCACCCCCGATTGAACGAGGAGAACAAGAACCAATTGGTCTACTTTAATACTGCCGGCGACAGCAATATGACTCTTGTGGATCTGTCGGGAGAGAAGCCGGTGTATTCCTCATTGCCGTTCACCATATCCGAGCCCCAAAGTACCGGAGCTTATCCCGATCAGTTCAAGGGGAACCTGATCCTCTATGACGAAGCCTATATGCCCCTCGACAATTCTCGCATGGACTACAAAGCCTGTTTCTACCGCGTTGACACGAAAAAGAACTATTGCCCGACGAAATATACGGACCCATTCTTGAATCGCTATGATATGGGGTTCAATTCCTTCGACGGCAACTATCAACTTTGGAAAACGCCTGCCGGGACAATACCTGTCGTAAGAGATATCGCTTGTTACTGTGAAAAAGAAGGGGTGTGTCCGTTCGAGGAATAGCGGCTACAACTCCTCGTCGCCGGTCATCTTGCGGTAGATGGTGCGCTCGGAGATGCCGAGCATCTGTGCCGTTTTCCCCTTGTTGCCGCCGGTGAAGCGAAGCGTCGCCTCAATGACCTCTTTCTCCACCTCCTTCATGTTTTTTTCTCCGAGCCGGAACGAATAGATCGTTGCGGGAGCGGCGACGCTTTCGGACGCGGTCGGTCCGGGCTCGGGACGGTCACCCGCCGAAAGGACCCACCGCGCCACGGCGTGTTCCAGTTCGCGGATGTTGCCGGGCCAGTCGCGGTCGGAGAACCGCGCCATCACGGCGTCATCGGGATAGCGGAGGTCTTTTTTGTACTGCGCGGCGAACCGTTCGGCGAAGAACCGGACGAGCGGCGGTATATCCTCGCGCCGTTCGCGGAGCGGCGGGACGCGCAGGGTAAAGCGCGACAACCGATAGTAGAGGTCCTGCCGGAAACGCTCCTTCACTATTTCCTTCTCGAGATCCTTGTTGGTCGCGGCGATGACCCGCACATCGCTGCGGAC
>JAKLFG010000085.1 GCA_022711315.1 bacterium
GAAGAGCGTCACGCAGCCGCCGTTGTACATCTGCTGGCCGATCCGGTCGAACGGGACGCTTTTGAGCAGATCCTCGAAATAGCGTTTCGGCGGCAGGGTGAAGAACTCCTCGCGGTCGGGGAGCAGGAGTTCGGTGACGACGCTCTGACCGAACCAGTCGGGGGCGGCGTTCACCGTCGTCGGGACGCCTGGCGCCGTTTCGCGGACGGTGTCGAGGACCGCCTTGGTGACGGCGGTGATGTCGGCGCGCGACAGACCGCGCGATGCCTGATAGGTGTGCGCCTCGTTGATGAGTATCCATTCGTCCATCACCGGTCGGTAGTGCCCGACCACCATGGCGGAGTGTTCCTCGACCTCCGCGAGCAGGTCTTCGCCGCCGAGCGTCATCAGATATTCGGGCATGATGCGGTCGAGGAAGTAGACGAGCGAGTGGCCGGTGAGGGTGAACCCCATGTCGTCGAGCACCGGGACGCCGAACCACGAGTCGGGGGCGTACCACGAATAGTCGTCGTCGGTCGGCTCGATGTCCTTCCACAGGACGCCGGCGGTCGCGAAGGTGATGCCGTCGTCGTAGAGCATCCCCATGAACTCCTCGCCGCCGTGCGGTATGTTCGGGAGCGCGCCGAAAAGGAAGTCGCGCGAGGTCTGCGCCATCACCACCGTCGCGCCCGGTATCGACCGGCCCTGCGGGTCGGTGACCGTCACGGCGATGGTCCCTTTGCGCGCCGCGTCGATGGAATCGCGGGATAGCCCGACGGCGAGATCCTCCGCCGCCACTATCGCCTTGCCCGCCGCTTCGTCGTACTGTTCGCCGTCAAAAAGCGCCTGCGCCGCCGAAAGGGCCGTCGCCGCGTCGGGGTGGCGCGTCACCTCCGTCCCGATCATCCGCCGGAGCCGTTCGACGGCCGAGAAGGCCGCCTCCCGGTTGAGGTCGAGTACCACGCCCCCCTGCTCTTCGAGCGGGTAGCCGTCGCCGCCGTTGTCGAGGCGCACCATGATGCGCCCCGCCTCGGGCAGTTCCCATTCGACAAAGAACGATACGACGCCGCCGAGCGCGATGTTGTACGAGGGGACCTGACCGGTACCGCCGCTCTTTTCGGCGCCGATGCTGAAGGTGGGTATGGCGCGGTCGTCGCCGTCGAAGGGGAAGGCGTTGGTGAAGGACCCGGCGTTCACGGGCACCCCGTCCTTTTTCGCCTCGAATATGAAGTGGCGCGCCGGAGCGGTCGAGAGGTCGGCCGTCACCGTGCCCGATACCGCCGGTATGAGTTTCACGACGGGGGTGTATTCGTGAAGCGTGTAGCCCTCCAAGGTCTTGCCCCGCGAGGCGAACCCGATGAGCATGACGGTGGTGTCGTCGGCGATATCGAACGAATAGGCGCCCGTCGCGTCGGTCGTCATGTCGCCGAGTTGCGAGGAATCGACGGCGTCGAACGCCATGACGAGCCGTATGGCGGGCGTGCCGCCGTCGGTCGCCGTGAAGTGGCCCTGCACCGTGGCGGCCGAAAGGATCGGCGCGGCAGCGAGAATGGCCGAAAAGAGCAGGGCGCGCATGGGGACCTCCCGTATCAGCGACGACAGATGAACGATGGGTCGACGAACCGCCCCTTGCGGACGATGCTCACGATGACGGTGCCGGGGCGTATCGGATTGCCCGTCGCCTTTTCGGCGACGATGGTGTAGGGCGGGACGATCTCGCCCTCGAAAAAGACGGGGTCGCCGGTGTAGGCGTACTGCAGGCTGGCGTCACGGAACTTCAGCGAAACGAACACGGATCCCCGTTCGCGGTACACGGTCGTCGCTTCGGTGGGGAAGGGGAGGTCCAGCGGCTGATCGCCGCTCACGAACACGCCGCGGAGCGGGTTCCACCCCTCCACATTCTCACAGCGGTAGAGCCCGCGCAGTTCGGGTATCTCGTATCCCTCCGGCGCTCCCGGATCGGGGATCGGCAGGTCGGTAGTGGTGAGATAGCGGTACCGCTCCTCCAGCGCCGCGTGATCCTCGGCGGCGGCGATGGCCTCTTCGCGGTCGGCGGCCATCCGTTCCTGCAGGAGCGTTATCTCGCTGTCGAGATAGACGATGGTCATGCCGTAGAGGTTGCGGCACTCCCCGTCGAACCAGAAGCACCGTTCGCGGAGATGGGCGGACGAGCGGCGGAGCAGTTGCAGTTTCTTGTGCGCCGCGAGGTTGGTCAGGTATTTACGCGCCGCCGCCTCATGCCGGTTCCCGGCGGGGGCGAGCCGGCGTTCTACCTGTGCCACCTCCGCCTGAAGACGGGCCGAAAGTATCTTGCGGCGGTTGTCGGTGGCGCGGTCGGGGGCCTGCGCCGACCACAGGACGAAGAACAGAAAAAGGATGAGGGCGGGGATGAGCCGCCTAGAGTATCTCTTCATAGACAAAGACGAGATCCCCCATGAACCGCAGGTAATGGAAATCGCCCTTGTAGGGCGGCACCCAGGCCGAGAATTCCGGTTTTTTGCCACCTCCGTTCCGGTCTATCCGGTAGAGGTACGCCTTCCAGATGTCGCCGTCCTTCGGCGGGTTGTTGACCGCGTCGGCGATGCTTTTCCACGGGATGGCGATCTCGGCGGTCCAGCCCTTGTCGGTGTCGTCGGGTTTGTTGAGCGTCCCGTCGACCTGCACCGCGTACTTGATGCCCGAATCCCACGCGACATCCATGTTCTTGCGCGGGCCGCCTTTGAACGACGCGTCGAACTTGACGCCGGCGGCGCTGACCTGCATCTCCCAGTAATCCTTCCGGTCGCCGTTCGCGTCTATGAATATCTCGACCACATCGTCGTGATCGTATATCTTGTCGTCGTTGTCCTTGAGCGTCGCATGGACATCGTCATCCTCGCAGTCAAAGGCGAAATACAGGTATTTCTCGTCCATCGTGGTCAGCACCTTGGTCTGCTTCTGCGCGGTGTTCTCGCCGCTCGTGAGCCAGAACTTGCCGCCGGTCTGGGCGTTCTGCCAGTAACTCTCCTTCAGTTTGCCGTCTATCTTTATCTGTTTGCGCGACTCGCCCGCCACCGCGAAGACCTTCAACTGCTTCTTCACCAGTTTCGGTTTGGATATCTCTATCTCGGGCAGTTTCAGCCGGTTCTTGCCGTCGTTGAACTTCGGGTCGGGGGTGAGCCGTATGTCGTCCTTGAAAAAACCGGCGTGGAGCGCGATGCGGTCGCTGTCGAACCAGACCGGCAGCTCTTTTATCGACGCGTCGTCGCGGATGAGCCCCTTGAGCGGCAGTTCCTTGAACCGGCCGTCCGCTATCGGGTGGTCGTAGACGAATATCTGCTCGCCGCTCGGATCCTCGAAGTGGAAGAAGAGTTTGTAGCCCTCGGGCAACTGTTTCTTGAACCGCCAGAACGACACCACCTTGAAACTCTGGCCGTGCTGGGGCTTGAGCGGCTCGGTGTAGAAGGCGTACAGTTCGATGTTGCCGTCGTCGAGGAGCGCGCTCACCTTCTGGGCGTACGGCGGTATCTCGCTCTCGCCGACCACCCCGGCCGGTTTCGAGCAGGAGACGGCGACGGCAATGATGCCGCACAGGACAATGGATCCGACGATGCTTCTCATAGGTCCCTCCGTGGTCGTAAGAAGACTTCGGAGACCACTCTAGCGGTTCCCGCGTCGTTTCTCAAGAAAAATGGCAAGGGAATAATTCTCAAACGGCCGCTGTTCCGGTATAGTGCGAGCCGATACGGCGACACGGAGACGGAGGACCCGACTTGGCGCGACGGACGACCGACATCGCGAAACTGCTCACCGAGCATCTTGACACGATGTTCGGGTACGCCCTGTTCATCACCGGCGACCGCGAGCGGGCGCTGGATCTCCTGCAGGACACGGCGGTCAGTCTGATCGCCAAAAAGGACCTGCCCTACGAGGAGCGCGACGCCTTCCGCGCATGGCTGTTCCGGGTGCTCAGGAACAACTGGCTCAACCGGGTGTCGCGCGACGCGGCGCGGCGCGAGATACCCGACAGCGACCTGCGGCGCGCCGATGACGACGAAGGGGTCATCCCGTCGGCGGTCGGCGAGGAGGGGATAGCGGGCGATCCGCTCCTGCGCGACCGGGTCACCGCCGCCTTTTCCCAGTTGCCCGAGGATTTTCAGGAGGTCTGCTATCTGGTCGATGTCGAGGGCCACGCCTACGACGAGGTGGCCCGATTGCTGAACATACCCATCGGGACGGTCATGTCGCGCCTGCATCGCGGCCGGGAGGCGCTCAAGGCGAAACTCCTGCGCGAGGCGGGCGAGTTGCGTATCGTGCCGTTCCGGAAGGAGGAGAAGGATGGAAGGATCGCGACACTGTGAGATGAACCTGCTTTTCGTTGAACAGTTCGCCGACGGCGAACTGCCCTTCAAGGAGAGCGCCGAACTGTCGGCTCATGTTGCCTCGTGCGCCGAGTGTCGCGCCCATTTCGACGCGACGCGGCGGCTCAAACTGGTCCTGCGGGCGACGGTCGCCGCCGAACGGCTGACCGCGATAGAGCGTGGCGGGCTCGAAAAACTCATCGCCGACACCGCCGCCCGTCACCGGACGGTCCGCGAAAGGATCGCCGACCTGTTCGCTTCGCCGTATCCGCTCGCCGCGCTGTCGGCATCGGTCGCGCTCGCGGCGGTCATCGGGGTGTTCCTGCACCAGTTGTTCACCATCGAGCGGTCGGCCGACCTCATCGCCCGCGAGATACTCCACATCCACGAGACCACGCTCCCCGACGAGTTCTCCACGGCGGGCGATATCGAAACGGTAGTGAAGCGGGGGCTGGACCTTCCCGTGGCGCGGATCGGGCGGCTCGTCGCCGACAGGCCGGTGACCAAGGCGCGATTCGGCACCATCGGGACGCGGCCCATGGCGTCGCTCCACATGACCGGCCCGACCGGCAACGGCACCCTGCTCGTCGCGCGGCACAACGACGCCCTGCGCGAGGTGTTCGCCGGGGCCGACTGTCTCGGCGTCGACCGCTGTCACGCCCGCAAGCGGACGATGGGCGACACCGACCTGCTGTTCTGGGAAGAGGGGGGCGGCGATTACCTGTTCGTTTCCAAGGATCGCGGCATGATGAACGGCATGGTCCAACTCGTCAGCGCGGGCCGCTGACCGTCCTCAGAACATAAGCGAACAACCGCACCCGGTCGAAATGGCCCGTTTGCCGCTGTCGGGCACCACGACGGTGTCCTCGTCGGAGGGGACCGTACCGTCGGTCGCTAGCTCATCGCTCCCGGCGAAGTCGAAGTCGCTCGGCACATCGGGTTCGAGGTCGGACAGGTCATCGATATCCGAAGGGCCGTCGGGGTAAGCGTCGTCGGGCATGGTGTCGTCGGGGAAGGTCTCGTCGGGGATATCGCCTTCGGTCGTGTCGTCGGGCTGGGGGGTGTCGTCAGGGGTGTCGCTCTCGCAGTCCGATTCGTCCCACGCGCCGCAACTGGGCTGGCAGGTTGCCGTGCCTTGGATGTAGTCCTTCCCGGCGATGGCGGTGCAGTCGATGGTGCCGCCGTCGCATACCTCGCCGCTGTCGATCGTGCCGTTGCCGCAGGTCACCAGCGCCACGCAGAGCGACACATCGAACAGACAGTCGCCGTCACAGGCGAGGTCGCCCGATACATACCCAAGCGTTTCGCAGGTCTCGCCGCCGAGGTAGAGCGGTTCGCACTGTTCCCCCGTTCCGATGACGCCGTCGCCGCAGGCCTTGTAGGTCTTCACCGGCACCTGCATCGTCGTGCAGTGGATGGATCCGCCCTGCGGGATGATCTCGTTGGAGGTGATGCCTACGATGGTATGGTGCGGCATCAGGTCGCGGTATATCTGGAGCGCCTCCTCGTCGGTGCCGCGCCCGTAGATGGGCACAAGGACATGGTCGTTGACGATGAGCGAGTTGGTGTGGGTGTAGTAGGTGGTCGAGAAGAACGAACTGCTGTAGGTCATCGGGATGCGGACGATGGTGTATTTACCGCCGCCCGGCTTTTCGATGGAGCCGTAGAGTTCGGCCGCCGCGTCGAGTTGCGCCAATTCTTCGGCGTCGGCGCCCCATTCGGAGGAGGAGTAACTGACGATGATGGTGTCCTGATCGAGTATCTTCGAGTACATGTCGATGTGGGTGGTCCCTTCGCCCGGTATCGATACGGGGTGGAACACGCGGTCACAGCCGACATATTCTTTGAACAGTTGGGCGATGGCGGCGCGGTTCTGTTCGTTGTCGACCATGTTGTTCTTGTCGAACACGCCGGTCGACATCCAGCAGGTGCCGCGGCCGTCGGTCATGAAGTTGCCCCCTTCGGTGTAGAACCCGCTTACGAACACCTCGTCGCCCCAGAGCGCGCCGAGTTTCGGCGGTATCGCGTCGTCGTTCGGGCGTCCGTCGTAGTATTCGTGGTCCACCAGCGCGCGGGTCCCCTTGTTCGGGTAGATGTGCCACGGGCCGTAATCGCGCGTCCAGTTGGCGTCGTAGGGGTAGGTGAGGAAGGTGACATCGTTCTCGGCGATGCCGTAGGCGTTGAGCACCTGCGAGACGACATTGTTCTTCTCGGTGGTGTTCTCGACGATGATGTAGGGCATCGCCTGCGCCGCGACGATGCCGTTGATCATGTCGCCGTAGTATTTGCGGATGGCGGTGTTGTAGGTCTGCACCTGAATGACGACCCCCTCCATCGAGGCGAACTCGGCCGGTCCGTAGGGGACATTCTGCGGCGGGATGCGCAGTCGCAGGTCGAAGGGGACGCGGGTCTCCTTCGCCGCCTTTTCGGCGTCGGTCTCCCACGCCGGGAGCGGCTGTTTCGGGGCGCCCCAGAGAGCGGCGGTACCGATGAGCAGGACAAAAAGGAAGGAGAGGGGGCGTTTCATGAGAGCACCTCTTTATTTATTTTTCAGCGGTAGGACCGACATGCCTCGTTTTTCAGCAAAACGGGGTCCCGCTGTTTTAGTCCCTGTGATAACGGGGTGTTGCGTCTTACTTCTCCAGTTTCCGCGCCAGGACGCGCAACAGTATGGCGAAGGCCAGTCCCACCGCGAGCGTCAGCAGGTAGGTCGGCAGGAACAGCGGCGGCACCGCGAAGGCGACGCCGAACGAGAGGAGGCCGAGCAGTCCCCACCCCGTACTGGCGGCGGCGAGGTCGAGTCTGCGGAACGGCGACCGTCGCGGGAAGGCGAAGGGGAAGGTCAGGACGGCGGTCACGACGCCCGTCACGAAGGCGATGATCATGATCTTGAGCCGCCCGGCGAGGTACAGGTCGGCGACCCGTTTGAGGAAGGGGTTCATCTCGGCGATGGCGTCGGGGGTCCGCTGGATCTCCTCCCATGCCGCGTAGTCGGTCTCGAGCGTGACGAAGAATATGTCGCGCACCGGCGGCAGGTCGATGTCGTTGAATATGGGGCTCTCTATCATGAACTTCTCCACCTCGACGGTGGCCCGGCAGTTGTTCGCGCGGCCGGCCATCGCTTCGGCGAGCCCGCGGTCCGAGGTGATGACGGTGACGGGGAAACAGGTGACGGTTCGCTCCAGAAGCCCCACGAGCGACCCGATGGACAGGAGGAGCGCGAAGAAGGGGACGAAGGCGAACGGCCGCGCGAAGGCGGCGACTATCTCGCGGATGGTCGGTCTCATCGGTGTCCGTCGTTCTGACCGGACGCATCGTAGCATAACTTTCCGGTTTTTCAAAAAATTAACGCGAAAAGGAGGGGAGGGCGTCTTGACTTGTCGGCCCGCGCCGGGTAGAAAGGGACGACCATCATCCGGAGAGGAGCCGCATGGCCGGTACGCAGACCCCGAACGGCGACGACATCATCGCCAGCATCAATGTGACGCCGCTCGTCGACATCATGCTCGTCCTGCTCATCATCTTCATGCTCGTCTCGACCTTCATGCTCAAGGAGGCGATAGAGGTCGAACTGCCGCACGCCGCGACCGGCAAGGAGGTGAACAAGCGGACGGTATCCATCATCGTCACCAAGGAGGGCGATTATTTCGTCGGCGACCGCGCGGTCACCGGGCTTGCGGGACTCCGCGACCGGATGACCGAGGAGAAACAGGATAACGCCGAATTGCAGGTCATCATATCGGCCGACCGGCAGGTCATGCACGGCGCGGTGGTCGAGGTGATAGACCTCATCCGGCGGCTCGAGATATACAATTTCGCCATCAATGTCGAATATCAGGCCGAAACGCCCTGACCGATGAAACGGCCCAACCTCCTGCTCATCGCCGGCATCGCCATCTCCGCAGTGGTCCACGGCGCCTTCATCGAGACGCTCGTCGTGCTGAACAGTTCCGATACGGCGCGCCGCCTGTTCAAGCAGAGCACCTTCGTCCCGATAGAGGTGAAGCGGCCCGAACCGCCCCCGCCGCCCCTGCCGCCGAAGCCGAAGCCCAAACCGCAACCCAAGCCGGTGACCCCGCCGCCCAACACCGAAAAGCCCTCTCCGCCGCCGGAGGAGGAGGTGAAGCCGGTCTTCGGCGTGTCGAAGGATACCGTCGCGAACGCCGACACCGGCATCGGGGTCCGCATCGGCAACACGCTCATGAAGGAGATGGAGAAGGAATACACCCCGCCCGAAGAGGTGAAGGACCTGCCGAAGGTCGAGGTGAAACGGCCCCCCGAACCGCGTTTCAACCCGGTCGCCGCGTTCAAACTGGCCCGGATGCCCGAGATAAAGGACAAGGTGCGGCCCGAATATCCGCGCGAACTGCGGGCCGACGGCGTGGAGGGGGAGGTGCTGCTCCGGGTGAGCGTCGACCGGACCGGGAAGGTGGTCTCGGTCACGGTCGTGTCGTCCGACCA
>JAKLFG010000086.1 GCA_022711315.1 bacterium
CGATACCGCTCGCGATACTGTTCTCCTACATCGCGATGGGGTTCTTCGGCATCAAGGTCCACCAGATATCGACCGTGGCGCTCATCATCGCGCTGGGGATGCTCGTCGACAACGCCATCGTGATATCGGATGCGATACAGGTGAAGATCGACGCCGGCATGGACCGAATCAAGGCGGCCTACGAAGGGACCGTCGAGGTCGCGGTTCCGGTCTTCACCTCGACGCTCACCACCGTCGCCGGTTACTATCCGCTCATGCTCCTGCCGGGCAACATCGGGCAGTATGTCCTCAGCGTGCCGCAACTGGTCATCATCGCGCTCTCGGCCTCCTACCTCGTCGCGATGTTCGTGACGCCGACCATGGCGGTCCTCTGGTTCCGCCCCGCCGGCGGCGGAAAAGAGCGGCCTCAGCCGGTGCGGCGCATCTTCGAGCGGCTGCTGGCCAAGGGGCTCGACCGACCGGTGGCGGCGCTCCTGATCGTGCTCGCCATAACGCTCGGCGCGCTCGCTCTTGGCGGGGTCTTCCTGCCGATACGGTTCTTCCCGAACGCCGACAAGAACATCGTGGCGATCAACATCAATTCCGAGATCGCCGAATTCGCCGACACCGAAAAGGTGGTGCTACAGGTTGAAGAGGTTCTGCGCGGCGAACCGGAGGTGACCGAGATGACCACGGTCGTCGGGGACGACCTGCCGAAATTCTATGTCACGATGTTCCCCCAGCCGCCGTCGAAGGAGTACGGACAGGCGATGTTCCGGGTCGATCTCGAAAAAGGGGGCCGTTTCGCCGACAACGAAGCGTTCGGCTATCACCTCCAGCAGAAACTCGACGCGACCATCACCGGCGGCTCGGCGAAGGTGAAGATACTCCAGCAGGCCGAACCGATTGATGCCCCCGTCATGTTCCGCATCACTGGGAAGGATCTGCGCCGGATACTGACGGTGTCGCACACTCTGCAGGATGAACTGCGGACGGTGCCGGGGCTCATGAATGTCCGCGACAACGCCGCCTCGGAACGGTTCGAGTACACCGTGAAGGTCGACGAGGAGATCGCAACCAGCCTCGGCATCGTGAAATACGATGTCCAGCGGCAGATCAACCTCGCCCTGCGCGGCGACAAGGCGTCGGTCTACCGGACCGGTGGCAACGAGTTCGACATCATCGTCGAGTCGGATATCGATAGCGTCGAGGAATTGGGCAACCTCGCGATAAAGTCGACCATCGCGGGCAACAAGGTCCTCCTCAAACAGATCGCCGAGATCGCGCTGACCTCGAAGATGGATTACATCTACCGCTTCGACAAGGAACATTCGGTGTCGGTGCTCGCCGATGTCGCGCCGGGCTACGGGGCGCCCGAGATAACGGCGCGTTTCCTGCACGAGACCCTGCCGCGGCTTGACATCGCCGGGGTGCGGGTGGTGCACGACGGCGAGATGAAGAACATCATCGACAACTTCACCAATCTCGGCATCGCGGCGCTCGCGGCGTTGCTGTTCAACTACCTGATCCTCCTCCTCGAATTCAAGTCGTTCCTCCAGCCGCTCATCATCCTGACCACGGTGCCGCTGTCGGTCATCGGGGCGCTGTTGGGCCTGCTGGTATTCGGCCAGCCCTTCTCGTTCACCGCATTCCTCGGCATCACGAGCCTCATCGGGGTGGTGGTCAACAACGCCATCCTGCTCATGGAATACATCAACGACGAGAAAGGGAAAGGGCACGACCTCAAAAAGGCCTGCGTCGAAGCGGTCGCCCGCCGCTACCGCCCCATCATGCTGTCGAATGTGACCACCGTCATGGGCTTGGTCCCGCTCGCCACCTCGGGCAGTCAACTGTTCGGGCCGATGTCGATCGCCCAGATGAGCGGACTGCTCATCGCGACATTGCTCACGCTCGTGGTCATCCCCATCGTCTATTACCGCGCCGTGACGACCCTGAACGCATACAAGGAACAATGGAACGGAGGTGCCTCGTGAAGATGTTGCGTACGACGCTTTGTGCGCTGGCCCTGCTGTGGGGCGCGGCCCTGGCGGCGGGCGAACTCGACAGCCCCGTCGGTTACTGGATGACCATCGACGACAACGACGGCAAGCCGCGCGGCATCGTCAAGATCGAAGAGGTGAACGGCGAACTGGTCGGCCACATCGTCAAGGTCTTCCCTCGTCCCGGCGAGGAGGAGAACCCGGTCTGCGTCAAGTGCAAGGGTGAGATGGCGGGCAAACGGGCCATCGGGATGCGTGTCCTGTGGGGAATGAAGAAGGACGGCGATGAATGGAACGGCGGCGGAGTGATGGATCCCGACAACGGCGAGACTTACAAGGGTTACCTGAAACTCACCTTCTTCGGCAGCAAACTGAAGTTGCGCGGCTATGTCGGGATATCACTGTTCGGCCGCTCGCAGGAATGGATCCGCCAGCAGAATTTCAAGGAAACGACCAACAAATAGGAGAACGACGATGAAGAGAACCGCCGGTATCGCCTTACTGCTGCTTACGCTCGCGGCATCATCCGCGGGCGCCGCGTCGCTGTTCGAAACGGTCGGGTCACCCGACCTTATGCACCCGTTCAATCTGCGGGTCATCGCGCTCGGTCCCGAGGCGGCCTACTACAACCCGGCCCTCTTGATAGGCCAAAAGGACCAGTTGAAACTTGGTTTCGGGATGTCAGCAGGCGACTTCAACATCGCCTATATGAGCAAAGACCCCCGGTATGATGTCCCCGGCGAGATCCGTGACCGTAACTCGAGCCTCATCACCCACGACGGTGCCGAGGTGCCGCTCGAGGATAAGCGTTACACGCCGCTCCCGACCGAGGATCTTATCCACAAGCGTGGTAGTTATGAAACGAAGAGCATGATGGATCATCCCGATTTTCTTAACTTTTATACTTTGCTGGCGGGCAACATGTCGTGGTTCGACGGCTGGCTCGCGGGTGCGCTCTATGTTGAATTGCCGGCAAGCCAACTCACCGGGCAGGTGCCCTACTATCCCGACGAGCGCGACCAGTTCTTCGGCAACTCGCTCCACTTCGAACTGTTCGGGGACCGACTCGAGAGTTTTCATCTGGTCATGGCGCTCGCCGGCAAGGTGGGCGATTGGCTTTCGCTCGGCGCCGGGGCGACGGTCGGCGTGCAGGCGGTCGCCGACATCGGTGTCTATGTGGCCGATGCATCAAGTCCGGAATACCTGCTGTTCGATCCGGCGATATCGGTACACGCCCTGCCGCTCTTCGCTCCTCATTTCGGTTTTGTCATCACTCCCATCGACGACCTTGCGATAACCGGCACGATACACCTCCCCAATCTCAATTTCGACTTCGATCTTGATGTCGACATACAGGTCCGTGGCTTTGATTCTCTTTACGACGACGACCCGAATAACCCGGGCAAGAAACTCAAATGGCTCGATAGCGGTCTCCGCACCAACTACGGCAACGACCCGCTCCGCTTCTCGCTCGGCGTCATGTACTCCTTCCCCAAGGTCGAGGGGTGGCGCATCTCGCTCGTAGCGAATGCCCTCTACACCATGTGGTCGCAGTACCGCGACCGCCATGCGGAGCGACCCCTTGACACATGGAAGGACACGGTAAAGCCGGCATTCGGCGTCAATGTCGCCTCGGAGGACCGGGAATTCGGGTTCGATTGGACCTATCACATGAGTCCCGTGCCCGATCAGACCGGCCGTTCGAACTATGTGGACAACGACCGTCTCGCCTTCGCGATAGGGTACACCGAATTCTTCAAATTCGAAAAATTCACCTTGGCGGGCGGTATGTCGTTCCAGACGCAGATACTGCTCAAGCGCACCACGGTCAAGACCCGCACCGAGGAGGGGTATGCCTCGGCGGCGGACGCGCCATACAACAGCGTCGTGGATGAATACCCCGAGATGACCGATCCCGAAGGGGATGTGTATCCCGGTTCGGTCGGGTTCCAGACCAACAACCCCGGATTCCCCGGTTACTGGACCCGCGGCGTACTTTTCGGCTCCGGCATATTCGCGAAATTCATCTTTTAACGGAGGTGTATGATGAAAAAGAGGATCTTTTTTCTTGCGCTCGTCTCTCTGCTTCTCGCGGTTTCCTGCGGTGATGACAGCAAATCGTTGCCGGTCGACAATCAGCCGGTCAACGACGAGGCGGTGACCGACGAAACGACCAACGACGAGGCGGTGAACGACGAAACGACGGTAGACGAGACCGTGACCGATACGGTCGTGACCGATAACGCGGTCACCGATGAGACCGTGGTCGACGAGACCGGCGACGATGTCCTGAGCGACGGCGAACAGCCCGACGAGGACATGACCCCCGATCCGCTCGTACAGCATCTGGTCGGTGTCTGGGCGCAGAAGGTAGAGCTCTTCGCCGACGGCAATGTGCCGGTGGTCAATGATGTGGTCCTGCGCACGGATAAGATCGTCCGCATCACCATCAAGGAGGAAGGCGGCAAAGCGATCCTTGCGGAGCGCCCGCAGACCTGCTACATGGAGACGGTCATTGTCGAGGGCAACTCCATAGCAAAGACCATCACCACTTATTTCCCCGAGAAGTTCCGCAACTATTTCTTCTACATTCCGCCCGAAGATCTCAAAGAGCCGAAACCGGCGCTCGAGTATAGCGGCACCCCCGATAACTTCTCCTTCAAGATGAACCGCTGGTGGGAGATGCGGGGCGCCTATTTCCAGGGCGAGAACGGCACCACCCCCTTCGATATCGAGACCGAGATGATCACCGACAAGAACGACCCGCGCATCTTCGATCACGATGAGGACGGCAAGGCGGGTATGACCTTCGAGATAAAGTCATCCATTGCTTCGGGGCTCATCTGGGGCGTCATCAAGAGTTACATGGAGGTGACCTCTACCTCCGGCGTGAACGATCGTATCGAGGGTTCCTCGTTGTGGCAGCAGTACGAAATGGTCATCGATGTCGACAATCCGCTCTTTGCGGGCGATCGGACCATCCAGCCGCATACAGAAGGGAACACGATGGTCATGGTCAGGATCGATCCGTCCGACGACTGCGCCGCGATAAACGAGAAGAAAGATACCCTGTTCGAGAAATAGCGACTCTCAACCTTTTTCCTTCAAGAAGGCGGCCGCATCCTCCGGCAGGGTCGGGTTGATGTAGCCGCCGCCGCCGAGCGGCAGGGCGTTCATGCCGCATATCCGGGGAATTATCTCGATGTGCCAGTGGAAGAACTGGAGCGGGTTCTTGGTGAAATCGTCGTAGTTCGACGGTCCGTTGTACACCACCACATTGTAGGCGGGGGCGCCGAGCGCGACCCGGATGCGGCGCAGGACCGCCAGATAGATACGGGTGAGCGCCAGAAACGCCTCGTGCGGTGTCTCGCTGAAATAGAGCAGGTGCCGCTTGGGCACGATCCATACCTCGAAGGGGAATCGCCCCGCGTAGGGACAGAAGGCGGCGAATTCCTCATTCTCCTCGACGAGCCGGGCCTGGTCCGCGAGTTCCTGATCGACGATGTCGCAGACGACGCAACGGCGCCGGAACGCGAAATAGTCTGCGGCGTGCCGGAACCGCGACTCGACGAACGAGGGAAGGAACGGGAACGCGACCAGTTCCGAGTAGTGGTGGTTGACCGTGCCGCCCGCCTCTTTACCGCGGTTCTTGAAGATCATGAGATACTTGAACCGCCGGTCGCCCTGCAGGTCGGCCGAGCGATCGCGCCACGCAAGGAACACATCGCGGAACTCCTCGGGCGATATCAGGTCTATCGCCCCGCCGTGGCGGGCGGTCTCGACCACCACCTCATGGGCGCCGACGCGATGCATGGCGTCGTAGATGCCGTTGCCCTGCGGCCGCGTGTCCTCCTCGACGCGCAGTAACGGGTTGCGTGCCGGGAACACACGGAGCGACCAGCCGTTGTTAAGGTGCGGGAAGTGGTTGTAGCGCAGGATCTCCGCGCCGGTCGTCGCCTCGTTGCCGGGGCAGAAGGGGCACGCGTCGGGTGCTCCCGGGAGCAGGGTCTCGTCTTCGGATGAGCTCCGAGTCAATATGGGCGCCTTTTCGGGGGCGAAGATCACCCAGCGGTGGGAAACGGGGTCACGGCGTATCATGCCCTGCATAGGAGGCCTCCTTTCGGTTCTTCAGACATCCCAGAATCGCATGGTCGCCCGCCGGTCGGGCACCGGTATCGGTATGGTGCCGACCTCCGGTATCCGTTCGCATTCCATGCCGTCCGACGCGATGACCTTGCCGTGGAACGAGACGGCGCCGCCGCGCGGCAGACCGCATTTGTCGATAGAGAGGCGCAGATCGAGCACATCGAAGAAGGCGGCGGTCCCGGCATCCACCAGTTCGCGCAAACGACCGGTCTCGTTATTCAGCGAGACGGGGAAGGATGTGGGTTCGAAGCGGGCTATCGGCAGTTGGAGATCGAGACTCATGCCGTCGGTGATGTAAAAGCGGATGACCGATCGTTTGTGCTCCTGCGTGACGGGGGGTGCGGCGAGCGCGATACGGAAATAGAGGTGATCGCGGTCGAATCCGAACCAGAGGCGGTCGACCACGCGAATGCCATGGTACATGACGCCGCCGGGCCGCCGGGTGTTGTCGAACAGACCGGCGCCCGCCCAACCGTAAAAATCGTCGGTCCGCCCGGTGATCGCGGGCGATATGGTCGTTATCGGCAGGGTAAGGTTGTCGGTGACCCCGGCAGACCGTTTTATCGGGAGATCGAGCGCCGTCGGGTGCGAGGCGCCGAGCACGGCGTAGACGCGGCGAAGGTGGCGGCGGAACAGGCGGTCGAACAGATAATCATTCTCGGTCTGGAACTGCGGGCCGTACCACCAGAACCAGTCGCTCCCTTCGGCCCGATAGATGGCGCGGAGCGCCTCCGCGCGGGTCGCCGCTGGGGTGTCCGGGTGTGTCTTCAGGTACTCGTCGAGGAACAGGCGCGTGCGGCGCAGATGTTCCCACGCCGTGTTGTCCTCGTCGTTGCCGATCCATATCTGATAGTCGCTCTGTATCCATGAGCCGCTGTGGAGCGCGGGAAGCGTCGGGTAGGCGTCCGATGGGTTCGTTGCCATGAAACCGGAGAAGGTCTCGGTGACGATATCGGGGGCATCGGCGAGCGCCTTGCAGAGTCCGTGCAGGAAATCGCGGCCGTTGTCCGGATAGTTCTCCCATGCGTTCTCGCCGTCGAGCGCGACGGTGATGGCGGGATCCTGGCCGGTATCGGGGACGGCGTGACGGATGGAGCGCACATGGTTCAGGAAACTTTCCACCGCCTGTCCGGCCTCGGCCTTGGCGAACGAGAACCCGATAAGGTCGGAAAGATATTTGTCCCGGAAGAACAGGGTGCACTCGCGGTCTCCTTCCCGAAAACGCCACGGCCGGTAGAGCACCTGTTTCTTGTCGACCGCGCCGGTCGACCGGAACAGTATCCCCTCGTCGGTCGCGAGCCACCTCACGCCGCAATCGGCGGCGAGGGTGGCCGCTTCGGGAGAAACGGCGCCTTCCGCCGGCCACATGCCGACCAGTTCGCGTTGCCAGATCTTTTCGGCGTACCCCTTACCCTCGCTGACCTGCCACCGGGCGTCGTCGGGATAAGAGAATCGGGGCGGAAGCGGCGCGTGCGGTGATGAGCGGCGGGCCGTATCGGTGTCATGGATAAGCGGTAGGATGGGATGGTAGAAGGGGGTAAAAGAGAGCTCGATGATCCCCTCATCGGCGAGGCGGCGGTACAGCGGCAGTATCTCGCGGAGCACCGATGCTTGCGTCTGGAGGAGGTCCATCTTTTCATCGTGGGTGAACCCGCGGTCCTTCTCATCGAGTCTCCGGAGGATCGGATACCGTTCCCGCGCGGTGAACCCGAACCATTTGAGGTTGAAAAGGACCTGCAGGTCGCGCAATTCGTCGTCGGAGAAGAACCGGGTCATCTCGGTCCATGAGAGTTTGCCCACGAACCGCTCGCGTTTGGAGAGTATCTCCCAGTAACGGGGGGAGGTCTTCACGAGCCGGTCCCAGCAGAGCATGAAGAAGTTACGGATGACGAACGCCTTCTCATCCTCGCTCATCTCCTCGGGGCGCTTGATGGTGAGCGTCTTCCAGCGGTCGGTCACCCGATCCTGCAGGTGGTCCTCTATCTGCTCGATAAGCGAGGGGACCACATTCACGCAGCCTTTGATGCCGTATCGTTCCATCACCTGTGGTATGTCGTAGTAGCCCTTCGTGGCGTGGAGTCGTACCCATGGCATGAGGTAGGAGCCGTTCTGGGCGTCCTTGTAGAAGGGCTGGTGCATATGCCAAAGGAAGAGCAGGGCGATGGGCCGTTCGGTCATGAGGCGCGTCTCCGTCGGCGAGAGAGGTTACGATGCCCGTTTATCGTCCATGTTCTTCTGCTTCTCGATCTTCTTCTGAAGATTGCGCATACGATCACGAATGGTCGGGCCGAACCGCGAGTATCTGTTGTCCTTGAGTACCTGCTGGTAGAAATTGACCGCCCGCTCGTACTGCTTCATCCGTTCATAGCAGACGCCGAGCAGTAGCTCCGCCTTGTCCTTGGTGAA
>JAKLFG010000087.1 GCA_022711315.1 bacterium
GTTTTCGGCCCCATCGTCTACATGACCGGCATGGTCGGCAAGATCATGCGGCAGTTCGGCGCCACCATCGCGATATCGGTCATGATATCGCTTCTCGTCTCCTTCACCGTCACGCCGCTTCTGTCGTCGCTCATGCTCAAGGAGGAATCGAAGAAGTTCTTCCTCTACCGCGGCATGGAGGCGCTACTGGTGTGGCTCGAGAACGGGTACTCGAAGATGATAGCGCTGGTGCTGCGCAACCGTCTGACCAAGGTGACGGTCTTCATCACCGGCGTCCTGCTGTTCGCCGGCGGGCTCATGCTCGTCACGCTACTTAAGACCAACTTCATGGACAAGATGGATCAGGGCGACTTCGACATCAACATCGAACTCGCGGGCGAGGCCTCGATAGACCGTTCCAAAGAGGTGGCGCAGGACGCGGTACGGGTCGTCACGCAAAAGTCGTGGGTCGATTTCACCTTCACCACCATCGGCGGCGGTCAGCGCAACGAGAAGAACAAGATCGTTCTGCGGGTCAAGATGGTCGACCTGCACCAGCGCTCCGTCACGCAGATGGAGGCGATGGATGAGATGCGTGCAGATCTTAGCTATCTCCGGGAAAAATACGGCGCCGTCTTGGGCGTGGTCGTCGATGAATTCGGCGGCGGAGGCATGATGCCGATCATGTTCAACATCATCGGTCCCGACTACGAGGAGATACGGCGCGACGCGGCGGGGCTCATCTCGTTCATGGAGCACGACGGCGGCTACACCGACATCAACACCTCCGATAAAGGGCAGAAGAAGGAACTGCGGATAAAGATAGATCATGAGAAGGCGGCAGAACTCGGCGTCAGCCCGTTCGAGACCTCCATGGCGCTGCGCTATCTCTTCTCGGGCGAGAAGATCGCCAACTTCAAAGACGGCGGCGACATGTACGATATCCGGGTCTATCTCGATCCGAGCTACAAGTCGATCGACTACATCCGCAACTTGCCGCTCAAGGGGAATAACGGCCGGATCGTCCGCGTCGCCGATGTGGCCGAGGTGACCTACGGCGCCTCCGAGGTCATCATCACGCGGCTTGAGCGGAACCGGCTCATCACCGTAACGGCCGACTATGCCTCGTCGACCTCGATGGGAGTGCAGGTGGAAAAGGCGAAGAGCTACGCCACGGCGAACTTTTCGCCCAAGAACCGGCTGACGATGGGTGGCGAGGCCGAGATGATGGAGGATACCTTCGCGTCGCTGCTCCGAACGATGTTCATATCGATATTCCTCATCTACATAATCCTCGCCTCACAGTTCAACTCATTCATCCACCCGCTTACCATCATGTCGGCGATACCGTTCGCCATCACCGGCGCCTTCTTCAGCCTCTGGGTGACGGGCATGTCGCTGTCGATGATGAGTTTCATCGGCGTCATCATGCTCATGGGACTCGTGACGAAGAACTCGATCCTGCTGGTCGATTTCTCCATCGAACGGATGCGGCACGGGATGACGGCGGCGCAGGCGCTCGCCGAGGCGGGGAGGATACGACTGCGGCCCATCCTCATGACGACCCTTGCCATCATCTTCGGCATGATACCGGTCGCCATCGCCACGGGAGAAGGGGCCGAGATAAAACACCCGATGGCGTGGTCGGTCATGGGGGGCGTCATCTTCTCGACGATCGTCACCTTGTTCATCGTCCCGGTGATATTCAGTTTCTTTGATATGTTCACCCGCCACGAGAAAAAGGACGAGGTATCTGCCAAACTTTCTTGTCCATATCATTGTAAAAAAGAAAAGAAACATTAAAATCAATCGGATATGTTCTTACACATTTGGGAAGGGAGATGACTATGCGGATATGGTCGTTTCTTGTTTGTTCCACGCTTGTCTTGAGTTGCACAGTGACCGCCCGTACCGGCGATCCGAATGCGCCGTTGGAGATAGGTGCCTCCTGCGATGTTTATACCTACGGGATATTTGAATGCGATGAGACCGGAACAAAGATACTGCGCTGTGAAAGCGGGCATTGGGTCCTGCAGAGTGACTGTGCTGAGGATGGTCGTGTATGCAGGGAAAACGACCAGACGACATCCTGTGGCGAACTTGCTGACGATACGGAAGCGGACGACGAAGGAGAGAGCGAGGGGGAAAACGATGCCGACCAAAAGGACGAAGATGTCTCGGATGGGGATAGTACCGATACGGTAAAGCCCGACACCGATACCGTGCCTGACAAGACCATCGCGCCGGGCAAGGATTGTAGCTGGCTTTTGGAACAGTTGGGCGAGAGTGAGGCCTATGCCTGTTACGGGGAACAGGCGTTATACTGCGGTGAGTGGGAAGGATCCCGCTGGCGGACATGGGGTGACGATTGTGCCGATGATGGCATGTACTGCCATGTGTCGGTCGATTACGGCGATGTCTATTGTGCCAGTTATCCTGCCGATACCGATCCATTCGCCGATGTCGACTGGATGCAATCCGATACCGAGAGCGAGTCGCAACCCGATGCGCAAGATGGGGCCGATGTCGATGATGCGGGAGTATCGGATGAAGACATTTTTATAGATATCCCCGCCACCGAACAGTGGGGAACTGCGGCGGAGGATGCCGCCTTCTCTTTGGTGGTGGACGGCGGTGGCAATATCTTTGTGACAGGACGGAGCGCCGGTCCGCTCGACGGAAATGCGAACGCGGGATATGAAGATGTTTTTCTTACCAAGTGGAGCAACGACGGGACCAAAGTGTGGACCCGGCAATGGGGGAGTAGTTCAACCGATGTCGGCCTGAGCATTGCGGCGGACGCGAGCGGCAACATCTTCGTGACGGGACTTACTTCCGGTTCATTGGATGGCAATACGAATTCCGGCGGAACTTGTACCGAGGGAGGATCGACCGTTCAATGCCCTGATGTTTTCCTTACCAAGTGGAACGGTGACGGCACCAAGGCGTGGACGAAACAGTGGGGAACGACCGCGGGCGACTACGGTCGTGGCGTTGCGTCGGATGCCGACGGGAACATATATGTGACCGGGTATACCGGCGGCTCTCTTGACGGGAATGTTTCTTCGGGAGGATCGGATATTTTCCTCACCAAGTGGAACAACGACGGGATCAAGGCATGGACCCGACAATGGGGGAGCAGTTTAAGTGATTACGGCTTCAGCGTAGCGGTGGCGCCGAACGGCGATGTAGTCGTGACGGGCTCCACCACGGGGACCTTCCCCGGTTGCGTGAAGGTCGGCGCTTCGGACCTCATTCTTACCAGATGGAATGGTGATGGCACGAATGCGTCGACAAGGCAGTGGGGAACGACCGGGAACGATTATGGCCGCTCGGTGAAGGTCGCCGCCGCAGGTGACATCTACCTGACCGGCGGGACATCCGGCGCTTTTGAGGGGAACACCTCCGCGGGCGATGAAGATGTGTTCCTTGTCCGGTTGAATACCGACGGTTCCCCGGCATGGACCCGGCAATGGGGAACAAGCGCCAAGGATCTAAGCTCTTCGTGCGCGATCGACACGAACGGAGCCGTTTTCGTCGTTGGATATACACAGGGTCAGCTTGACGGCGGTCCGAGCGCGGGGATCGAGGATGCTTTTCTCACCAAATGGGCCGGCGACGGAACGAAGGCATGGACCCGGCAGTGGGGTACCTCTTCGAAAGATTACGGCACTTCGGTCGCCGCTATCGAGGAGGGCACGATCTTGGTGACCGGATACACCGAGGGTGCGTTGGGAGATACCGCGAACGCGGGTGGCTTCGACATCTTCCTCAGCATCATAGAAGATCAGTAGATATCGCCGCTATCAGTCGAACAGTTTTATGACGAGCACCTTGAGCGGCGTCATATTATTTCCCCGCCATCATCGCGGCGACATCGGCCTCGACCGTCCCGATGGGCTTGATGTCGAAGTTCTCGACCAGCACCTTGGCGACGGCGGGCGAGAGGAAGCCGGGGAGCGTCGGCCCGAGCCGGATCCCCTTCACGCCGAGATGGAGGAGGGCGAGGAGGACCAGTACCGCCTTCTGCTCATACCACGCGATGTCGAAACTGATGGGCAACTTGTTGATGTCGTCCAGCCCGAAGACCTCCTTGAGTTTGAGTGCGATGACCGCGAGCGAGTAGGAATCGTTGCACTGGCCGGCGTCCAGCACGCGCGGGATGCCGCCGATGTCGCCGAGCGGGAGTTTATTGTACTGGTACTTCGCGCAACCGGCGGTGAGAATGACCGCATCCTTCGGGAGCGCCTCGGCGACCTTTTTATAGTAGTCGCGTTCCTTGTGGCGGCCGTCGCAGCCCGCCATGACGACGAAGCGCTTGATCGCGCCCGATTTCACCGCCGCGATCACCTTGTCGGCCACCGCGAGGACCTGCGTCCGGGCGAACCCGCCGACGATCGTGCCGTTCTCCAGCTGTTCGGGAGCCTTGCAGGTCTTGGCAAGGGCGATGACCTTCGAGAAATCCTTCATCTTGCCCGGTTCGCGGTCGGCGATGTGCGCCAAGCCGTCGAAGCCGACGACCCCGGTGGTGAAGATGCGTCCCTTGACCGACTCCTTCGGCGGGACCAGACAGTTCGAGGTCAGCAGCACCGGGCCGTTGAACTTCTCGAACTCCTCCTTCTGGTGCCACCACGAACCGCCGTAGTTGCCCACGAGGTTGTCGTACTTGCGGAAGAAGGGATAGTAGTGGGCCGGGAGCATCTCGGAGTGGGTGTAGATATCCACGCCGGTCCCCTTGGTCTGTTCGAGGAGATCGTGCAGGTCGCGCAGGTCGTGACCGCTGATGAGGATGCCGGGGTTGCCGCGGACGCCGGTCTTCACCTCGGTGATGACGGGGTGGCCGTAGGTGGTGGTGTTCGCCTCGTCGAGAAGCGCCATTGCCGTGACGCCCTCCGCCCCGGTCTTCAGCACGAAGGCGGTCAGATCGCCCGCCGACTTGGTGTCGTCGATGATCGTCGCGAGTCCTTCGAAGACGAACTCGAAGAGCTCTTTCTTGTGGAAGCCCAGAGCGTAGGCATGCTCGCCGTAGGCGCTCATTCCCTTGAGCCCGTAGAGGATGATGGCGCGGAGCGACCGGACATCCTCGTTCTCTATCGCCATCCAGCCGCCGCGACCGGAGGCCGCCGCCGCCGTGATGTCGTCGTCCGACTTCGGGCTCCATGCCGCCTCGGGCGGAAGGGTCGCGAACTTCATGCCGCGTTTCTCGCATTCGCCTTTGAAGCGGTTCTTGATCTCCTGTCCTTCCTTGATCCAGCGGACGAAATCCTTTTCGTCGAAGTTGGCGTTGGTGATGGTCGCGAAGAGTCCCTTGATGACGAAGAAGGCGCCTTTCTCGTCGTAGTGACCGACCTTCGCCAGCTCATGGCCGTAGAAGCCGATACCCTTCATCGTATAGATGAGCAGGTCCTGCAGATTGGCGACCGTCTCGCTCTTGCCGCAGACGCCGACCTTGTTGCAGCCGGTGTTGCGCGCCGTCTCTTGGCATTGATGGCAAAACATACTCATGATCTCCTCCACAGAGTGTTGTTATAGGAACCAGACACGATATATTACCCTTATAATCTGCGGCCGTCAATACTGATGGTGACCGTTTCGAAGGGCATCACCTCGCCCGAATTCTTGATCGCCTGCTTGATGATCTCGACCATCCCGCCGCAGCAGGGGACCTCCATCCGGACCACCTTGATGCTTTTGGGTTTTGCGGCGCGGATGATCTCGCTGATCTTGTCGACATAGGCGCCGGGGTCGTCGAGCTTCGGACAGCCGATGAGGACCACTTTGTCCTTGATGAACTCGCGGTGCGTCTCGGCATAGGCGTAGGCGACGCAATCGGCGATGACGACGATGTCGACATCCTTGAAGTAGGGGGCGTAGGGACTCGCGAGATGTATCTGCACCGGCCAATTCTTCAATTCGGAATTCAACCGGCCGGCAGGGGCGTCACCACCGGCACGCCCTTGTTCCGGCGCGCCGCCGTGCGTCGCCTTGCGGAGGTCGACCACCTTCGAACCGGGACAGCCGCCGCCGTGGCCGTGATGGTGCCCGTGGTCATGGCCGTGCTGCTCCTTCTTGCCGTGGTCGCCGCAGCCGCAGGCATCGTACTCCGGTTTGCCGTGGACGATCTCCTTCGGGTCCATGCCGTGCTCCCGGACCACCGCGAAGGCCTCCTGCAAAAGATCCATCACGCCGTGGTCGCGCAGGTGGAGGAGGTGGGCGCGGATGGTGTTGCGGCCCGCCGGGATGATGTTCTTTTCCATCACCAACCGTTCGTTATAGGGTTCCGCCTCGCGCCCTTCGACCGTGATAGCCGCCTCGGGGCAGTGGCCGAGACACGCTCCCAGACCGTCGCAGAACAGGTCGCTGATGAGCCGCGCCTTCCCGTCGATGATCTGGAGCGCTCCCTCGGCGCAGTTGGGGACGCACAGGCCGCAGCCGGTACATTTGTCATTGTCGATCTTGATGATCTTCCGTTTAGCCATGATGACCTCCGTCTTGTTAATAAGGAGTCCTATATCTAGAATAGCGAGCGATAAGACAAAATCAATACCTTGCGGTCCTTAATCCGAATAAAAGATCCAACTATCCGTTATTTGTGGAGAATATTTTCCTTCGTTCTTCCGGTGACGCTTTCTTGAAATCGGCGGAGGCTCACGCTATAGTCGGGCGATATGATGTGGAACTGACGGAGAACAGCGATGCTCACGAACCTCGACATCTCAAAGGCGATGACCGTTAAACTCGACGCGGTGCTCCCGCCGGCGCCGACCTTCGAGCCGGGGATCCGGCGCGCCCCGAAACGGGAACTGACTCTTACGAAGACCGAGATCGCCCTTGCGCTTCGCAACGCCCTCCGCTATGTGCCGGAGGCGTTGCACGAAACGCTCGCCCCCGAATTTCTGGACGAATTGCTGACGATGGGGCGCATCTACGGCTACCGGTTCCGGCCGCAGGGACGGTTGAGCGGCAAACCGATAGATTCGTACAAAGGGGCCTGCATCGAGGGGCGCGCCTTTCAGGTGATGATCGACAATAACCTCGATTTCGATATCGCGCTGTATCCCTACGAACTGGTCACCTACGGCGAGACGGGGCAGGTCTGCCAGAACTGGATGCAGTACCGGCTCATCAGGAAATACCTTGAAGTGCTGACGCAAGAGCAGACGCTCGTTCTCCACAGCGGCCATCCGCTCGGCATATTCCGGTCGAGATCCGACGCTCCGCGTGTCATCACGACCAACGGCCTCATGGTGGGCCTGTTCGACAACCCGACCGACTTCAACCGCGTCGCGGCGCTCGGAGTGGCCAACTACGGCCAGATGACCGCCGGCGGCTGGATGTACATCGGGCCGCAGGGGATCGTCCACGGGACCTACAACACACTCCTCATCGCGGGGCGACTGAAACTCGGCGTACCCGGCGACGGGGATCTCGCCGGGAAACTGTTCGTCTCGTCGGGGCTCGGCGGGATGAGTGGTGCGCAGGGGAAGGCCTGCTGGATAGCGGGTGGCGTCGCGCTCATCGCCGAGGTCGATAAGTCACGCATCGAGACGCGCCATTCGCAGGGGTGGGTGACCCATGTCACCGAAACACCCAAGGCGGCGTTCGACCTCGCGCTGGGCATGGCGAAGAAAAAAGAACGGTCGGCGATAGCGTTCCACGGCAACATCGTCGATCTGCTCGAATACACGGTGAAGGAAAAAATAGCGATAGATCTTCTCTCCGACCAGACCTCGTGTCATGCGGTGTACGAGGGCGGCTACTGCCCGCAGGGACTTTCGTTCGCCGAACGGACCGAACTCATCGGGAAGGACAAACAGAAGTTCATCGCGCTGGTCAACAAAAGTCTGCGCCGTCACTACGAACTCATCCGCGAACTCACCGCACACGGCACCTATTTCTTCGACTACGGCAATGCCTTCATGAAGTCGGTCTTCGATGCCGGGGTGACCGAGATAGCGCGTAACGGTGTCAACACCTACGACGGCTTCATCTGGCCCAGTTATGTCGAGGACATCCTCGGCCCCGAACTGTTCGACTACGGCTACGGCCCGTTCCGCTGGGTCTGCCTGTCGGGGAAGGAGGAGGATCTCATCAAGACCGACGCGGCGGCGGCCGACTATATCTCGACCTGCCGCGAACCGCTCCGCTATCAGGACCGCGACAACTATCTCTGGGTCCGCGACGCGATGAAGAACAAACTGGTGGTCGGCACCAAGGCGCGGATACTTTATCAGGATGCGTGGGGCCGCACCGCGCTTGCGCTCAAATTCAACAAGATGGTTCGCAACGGCGTGGTGGGGCCGATCATGCTCGGCCGCGACCACCACGATACCGGCGGCACCGACAGCCCGTTCCGCGAGACCTCGAATATCAAGGACGGCTCGAATGTCATGGCCGATATGGCGACCAACATCTTCGCCGGGAACGCGGCGCGCGGCATGAGCCTCATCGCGCTCCACAACGGCGGCGGGGTTGGCATCGGCAAGTCGATCAACGGCGGTTTCGGGATGGTGCTCGACGGCTCGGCGCGGGACGACACGAT
>JAKLFG010000088.1 GCA_022711315.1 bacterium
GGAGCGTCACGGTCGGACTCGCCCGGGGTCTTTCGGAGAAACTGGGACCGATCACCGCGGCGGCGGCGGTCTATGCCGTGAGCGGAACTCTGGCGCTCGCGGCGCTGTTCCTGCGCGGCGGCCACCGGACCCTTTTCACCGGCAATTCGCGCCGCTATCTTTTCGGGTGCGGAACGCTGTTCGTCGCCTACATGCTTTTTTTCTACCTCGCCATCGGCGGCGCGGTGACGCGCGAAGAGGTGCTTGCGGCGGGACTACTCAATTACCTCTGGCCGGTGCTGACGCTCATCGGTACGGTCGTCATTCTTGGCAACCGGTGGCGCTGGCCGCTCGTGCCGGGGACACTGCTCGCCCTCGCCGGGATATATCTCGTCATCGCGGCGGGGGGGGGACTTTCGTGGGATGCCTTCGCCGCAATGCTTGCCCGTTCGCCGGTCGTCTATCTCTGCGGCGCGGCGGCGGCGGTCGTGTGGGCGCTCTATTCGGTACTTGCGCGGAAATGGGGCGGCGACGATGCGGGCGGCGCGGTGGCGCTCTTCCTGCCGGTGACGGCGGCGGTACTGCTACTTCTTTCGCTTTTCGCCGACGAGCCGCGACGGTGGAACGGAACGGTCGTCGCCGAACTCACGGCGCTCGGCCTTGCCACCTTCCTCGGCTACCAATTCTGGGATGACGCCATGCGGCGCGGCACTGTCGTCCTCGTCGCGGCCGCCTCCTACCTGACGCCGCTTCTGGCGACCCTCTTCGCGGCGCTCTACCTTGGCGTCGCGCCGGGGCTGTCGCTGTGGCTGGGCTGCTTCCTTCTGATCGTTGGATCGCTTATCAGTTGGCGGTCGGTCGGAGATAGATCCCCGGATGCGGCTAGAGAGGTTTTACGATGAGTCATGCGCTGAAAGAAGTTGCCGCGGTTTTCCTGAAATTGGGCTTTACCGCGTTCGGCGGCCCCGCCGCCCATATCGCCCTGATGAAGGAAGAGTTCGTCGACCGGAGAAAGTGGCTGACGGAGGAGCGGTTTCTCGATCTTCTGGGGGCGACCAATCTCATCCCCGGCCCCAACAGCACCGAAATGGCGATCCATCTGGGGCACGAGCGGGCCGGCTGGAAAGGGCTGATAATCGCCGGCTGCTGCTTCATCTTTCCCGCCGTTCTGATCACTCTTCTCTTCGCCTATCTCTACCAGCGATACGGCCGACTCCCCGAGGTCCAACCGTTCCTCTACGGCATCAAACCGGCGATCATTGCCGTCATCGCGGCGGCGATCCTGCCGCTCGCGAAAAGATCGATCACCACCCGGACGATGGCGCTGCTTGCCGTTACGGTGGTGCTTCTTTCGCTCGCGGGTCTCGGCGAGATCGAACTCATGTTCGGGGCGGGATTTGCCGCTTTTGCGTTCACGCTGGCAAAGAGAAGCGCGGGGACCTTTTATGCCGTTAGCCCCGGCATGCTGCTTCCGTTCGTGGCCGCCTCCTCTTCTCAAGAGGCGAATCTGAAACTTTTCCTGAGTTTTCTGAAGATCGGTTCGATACTCTACGGAAGCGGGTATGTGCTTTTCGCGTTCCTGGAAACGGAACTCGTCGTGCCGGGACTTCTGACCGAAAGCCAACTGATCGATGCGGTGGCGGTGGGGCAGTTCACCCCCGGCCCGGTCTTTTCGGCGGTGACCTTCATCGGCTATCAGATAAACGGTCTGACGGGCGCCGCCCTCGCGACGGTCGGCATCTTCCTCCCTTCGTTCGTGTTCGTCGCGCTCCTCAATCCGCTTGTCGAAAAGATACGGAACTCGAAGACCTTCTCCGCCTTTCTCGATGCGGTGAATGTCGCCTCGGTGGCGCTCATCGCGACCGTCCTGTTGAGCATGGGAAAGGATTCGATACAGGACTGGAGAAGCGCGCTGATCGCCGTTCTGAGTTTCGGCGTGGTCTTCGGCTTCAAGAAACTCAATTCGGCCGTTGTGATCATCGGTGGCGCCTTTACCGGGTGGCTCTTGTCTTTCTTGCAGTTCTAGCGCTCGATCGGGGAGTGAATCAGAAGGTCAGCACGCGGTCGCTGCCCTCGACCCATTCGGCCAGCGCCGCCATGGTCGATTTCTCCGCGCCGTCGAAGTAGGGATGGTTCTTGTGAATGCCGCACCGCGCCATGCAGGTTCCGCACACCTTGACCGCGACGCCGGCGGCGATGAGTTCCCTCAGCATCTTCGAAAGGTCCTGATCGTAGGTGGCGGGCGGGGTGCAGACATCGCGCGCCATGTCCACCGCATCGTTCATGAGGAAGATGCGGACCTCGTGTCCCGTTTTTCGTAACTGCCCCGCGAGACGCAGGCCGTTCCAAGTAATGTCGGTGCCGTCGTACGGTTCACGGTTGAAGATGATGAGAACTTTCATGCAGGCGACTCCTACTTCTTCAGCACCGCTTTGAGGACGGTCTCTTTATCTATCTTCTTGGTGCAGAAGAACCAGTCGTGGCAGGTGACCTCCTTGTCCTTGCCGTCCATCCGCTCCTTGGCGACGCCGCAGGAACCGGCGGGCGGAACGATGACCGGGTCGCCGGGGCGCCAGTCGGCCGGCATCGCGACATTGAACGCATCGGCGGTCTGCATGGCGATGAGGGCGCGGTACAGTTCGTCGAAGTTGCGGCCGAGGCTCAGCGGGTAGTAGATGATGGCGCGGACGATCCCCTTCGGGTCGATGAAGAAGACGGCGCGGACCGCCTTGGTGGCGCTCTCGCCCGGCTGCATCATGCCGTATTTGTGGGCGACCTCCATGGTGATGTCCTCGATGAGCGGGAACTTCACCTCGACATCCTTCATCCCCTTGTACTCGATCTTTTCCTTGATGGTGCGGAGCCACGCGATGTGGCTGAACAGCCCGTCGACCGACAGGCCGACCAGTTTGCAGTTGGCCTCTTCGAACTGCTTTTCCATCGTGGCGAAGGTCATGAATTCCGAGGTGCAGACCGGCGTGAAGTCGGCCGGGTGGCTGAACAGGATGACCCACTTGCCCGAGTAGTCCTTCGGGAAATTGATGGGACCCTGCGTGGTGACGGCGGTGAATTCGGGGGCCTTGTCTCCGATACGGGGCATAGCGACGATCTTCTCTTCCATGGTTTCCTCCAGTGGATGATGTTTCTTCACTCGAAACGACAATGATCAACGACGCAACAAGATATAGGATGCAAATTAAGTTAGTCAAGTCGAAAAAATCTACTGCTTGAATTAATTAGAGATTATTTTTTGATACGCCACTTGACATTATGAACATAAGTGCATAATATAGCCAATGTGAGTGATCAACTGGCACGCGGAGGTGTGTTATGCCGGGTAGAGATGGAACGGGCCCCATGGGGCAGGGTGCGATGACGGGCGGCGGCTTCGGTCCGTGCGGAAGCGGCAGAGGTACGGGACGCGGTTTCTTCGGCTGCGGATCGTTCGGTCGCGGTACGGGGATGGGCATGGGGAGCGGCGGCCGCGGGTTCCGTCACTGGTTCCGCGCCACCGGACTGACCCGCTGGATGCGGTTCAGGGATACGGGCGTCGATCGGATGGGTGATGTCGATACCGAAAAGGAACTTCTGAAGCGGGAGGCCGAGGCGTTGCAGGCCGAGATGGACCTGCTCAAGAAGCGGATGGCCGAGATCGAAGCGGCCGCCGAAAAGAAGTGATCGCCACGGTGAGCGGCGAACAGTTCGTCTACCGGCCGATCGGTATCATCCGGACGGAGAATACGATCCCGGACAAGACTCCTATCCAGCCGGTCTATGCGGCCGACCGGGAGGGCCGCGCGGAGATATTTTCCGAAGTCGTCGAGGGGCTTCGCGATATCGAAAAATTCTCCCACCTCTATCTGATCTACCACTTTCACCGGGCGGGGGAGCCGCGCCTGATAGTACAGCCCTTCCTTGAGGATGTCGAGCACGGCATTTTTGCGACGCGGGCCCCCGTTCGCCCCAATGCGATCGGTTTCAGCGTGGTCGAACTGATTCGCCGGGAAGGGGCGACGCTCTATTTCCGGGGCGCCGATATCCTCGATGGTACGCCGCTCCTCGACATCAAACCCTACATCGCACGATTCGACCATATTGCGCTCTCCCGCAACGGATGGCAGGATGGAGTGGATGAACAGACGGCAAAAAGAAAAGGCGGCCGAAAAGAATGAACCCTTCATACGGAAAGTGATATCCTCGTGAAGACCTCGCTCGACTGTCTTCCCTGTTTCGTCCGTCAGGCGCTCGACGCCGCGCGGCTTGTTTCGGACGATCCTTCCCTGCACGAAAAGATCGTGCGCGAACTCTTGGAGAGGATCGGTTGGATGGATATGGGGCAGTCGCCTCCTGCGCTGGCCCAGCGTATCCATCGGCGTTTGCGGGAACTGGCGGGAAGCGATGATCCGTATGCCGCGATAAAAGAGCGACAGAACCGGATGGCGTTGGGGTTGGTCCCCTCGCTCCGACGCGATATCGAAAAGAGTGCCGACTCGCTGGCTACGGCGGTCAAACTGGCCGTTGCGGCGAACATTATAGATCTGGGGGCGAAGACCGGCCTGACCGAGGATGAGGTGCTTGCGACCATGAGAAATGCTTCCAGCGCGGAGTTGACGGGCGAGTTCCCGTCGTTTCGCGATGCCGTCGCCCACGCGAAGAATATCCTGTACCTGACCGACAACGCGGGGGAGATCGTCGTGGATCGCCTGCTCATAGAGCAACTTGATCCCGCACGGGTGACGGTGGGGGTGCGCGGCGCACCGGTCATCAACGACGCGGTCATGGCCGATGCCCGGGCCGCGGGTCTGCCAGATATCGTCGCGGTGATCGAAAACGGCTCCGACGCGCCGGGAACGATACTCGCCGATTGCAGTGAGGAATTCCGCCGCCGTTTCCGGGAGGCCGACCTGATCGTCGCCAAAGGGCAGGGGAACTTCGAATCGCTCAGCGATGAGCCGTATAATGTCTGGTTTCTTTTTAAGGTAAAATGCCCCGTGATCGCCGCCCGTTCCGGCCTGCCGGTGGGGGCGCACGCGGTGATGCATACTGCGGAAATGGTATCGGCATGATACGGAGTTTGTCATGAAAAAGATCGGCATCATCATCTGTGACCGCTACCGCTCCTGCGGCGGCGGCAAGTGTTTTCGCGCCCTGCGTGAACGGCGCGGCGCTTTTTCTCGTTATGCACCCGACGAGCCGGTGGAGGTCGTCGGCTACACCTCGTGCGGCGGCTGTCCGGGCGGCAACATAGAATATGTCCCGGAAGAGATGAAAAAGAACGGCGCCGAGGTCATTCATCTGGCCACCGGCTTGGTGGTGGGCTATCCGCCGTGCCCGAACATACGGCGGTTCAAGGAGTTCATCGAAACGGCCTACGGGATACCGGTGGTGATCGGCACCCATCCGATCCCGCAAAAATATATGGAAAAGCATGAGAAACTTCCCTTCTGGCGCGAGACGAAAATGGTGGATATCGCGCGACCGCTTATGGATGAATCACAGGAAATAAAGTCGTCATACAACTGAAAAAAAGGAGAGATCCATGAAGATCGCATGCACCACGACCGGTAACGACCTGCAGTCACCAGTTGATCCGCGGTTCGGCCGCGCGCAGAAACTGCTTATTTTCGACACCGATACCGACACCTTCACCGTCATCGACAATGCGGGCGGTGTCGCGGCGGCGCAGGGGGCGGGCATTCAGGCGGCCGAGGCGGTGGTCCGGGCGGGCGCCGTCGCGCTGATATCGGGACACATCGGTCCCAAGGCCTTCCGCGCTCTGCGGGCAAACAATGTCGCGATGTACACTACCGACGTACCGACGGTCGCCGAGGCGATCGCCCGGTACAAGGCGGGGTTGCTCGTCGAGTCGAAGTCGGCCGATGTGAACGGCCACTGGTAGGTCACACAACCCACAGATACGGAGAGGGATCCATGCAACAGAATAAACGGATCGTGGTCGTCGGCGGATCGGCGGCCGGCCCCAAGGCGGCGGCGCGGGCGCGCCGGATGGACGAACAGGCCGATATCACCATTATCCAGAAAAGCCCCGAACTCTCAATGGCTTCATGCGGTTATCCGTATTATGTCGGCGGTTTTTTCGACGACCGCAACCAGTTGCTCTGCACCCCGGCGGGGGTGGTGCGCGATCCGAAATTCTTCGCGAACGCCAAGAAGATAACGGCCCGCACCGGGACCGAGGTCCTCTCGATCGACCGCAAGAAAAAGACGGTGCGCTGTAGAGATATGGCGAGCGGCGCGACCGACGAAGTGCCCTACGACACCCTCATCCTCACGACCGGTTCAACCCCCAATATGCCATCGATACCGGGCGTGGAACTGGAGGGTATCACGACGCTCCAGAGCATGCACGACGCCGACTATCTGCGGAAGATACGCGACGAGAAAAAGGTGAAAAAGGCGGTCGTCATCGGCGGCGGGCTCATCGGCATCGAGACCTGCGAGGCGCTGCAACTGGCCGGTATCGAGATCACGGTGGTCGAGATGATGCCGCAACTGCTCACCTTCCTCGACGAAGAGTTGGCCAAACTGGTCGAGAACCATGTCCGCAGTAAGGGGGCGCATGTCATCACCGGCAACGGGCTGGCCGCCTTCCTCGGCGAGAAGGGGAAACTGACCGGCATCAAACTCGCTAACGGCACCGAACTGCCGTGCGAACTGGCGGTGGTGGCCATCGGTGTGAAGCCCAATACCGCCCTTGCGCGGGAAGCGGGACTTACCGTCGGCAAGACCGGCGGCATCGCGGTCGACGAATATATGCAGACGAGCGACCCCGCCATTTACGCGGCGGGCGACTGCGTCGAGACCCTCCATCGCATCACCGGCGCGATGGTCCACGCCCCGTATGGCGATCTGGCCAACCTGCAGGGACGCGTGGCGGGAGAGAACGCGATACTCGGTAACCGGGCGACCTTCCCCGGCACGATACAGACCGGCATCTGCAAGGTGTTCGATTTCACCGCCGGTTCGACCGGCCTGTCGGAACGGAACGCCCGGCGCGCCGGGTACGACGATATCGTGACGGTGGTCAACGCGAGCCTCGACAAGCCGGGGTTCATGAGCGGCAAACTGCTGGTCTCCAAACTGGTCGTGGATCGGAAGAGCGGCAAGATACTCGGCGCGCAGTGCGTCGGTCCCGGCGAGGTGGCCAAGCAGATAGCGCAGTGGGCGATGGCGATCATGGGCCGCTTTACGATCGACGAGGTGGTGAACGCCGATCTTCCCTACGCGCCCCCCTTCTCGCTGGCGATAGATCATTTCATCGCGACCGCCCATCTGATGCAGAATAAACTCGTGGGGCGGTTGAAGGGGATCACGGCGGCCGAAGTGAAGAAGAAACTCGATGCGAAGGAGCCCTGTTTCCTGCTCGATCTGCGGGGTCCCGACGAGTACGAGGTGCTTCGCCTCGGACTGGGCGAGACGCTCATTCCGCTGGGCGCGCTCCGCAAACGGCTGGCTGAACTGCCGCAGGATAAAGAGACGCCGATAGTCTGTTTCTGCAAGATATCTCTGCGCGGTTACGAAGGGGCGCTGGTCCTCGAGGCGAACGGCTGGCGTAATGTCCGCGTGCTGGAGGGGGGCATCATGGCGTGGCCCTACCCGCGCGAGAAATGACATGATCATTGCGGTCGCTTCGGGGAAGGGGGGGACCGGTAAAACCACGGTTGCGGTGAATCTGGCGCGGACCTGTGATTGGCCGGTCCAGCTGTTCGATTGCGATGTCGAAGAGCCGAACGCGAACCTTTTTCTGCGAGGCGAAGTAGAGCGCACCGACGAGGTGACGCTCCCGGTGCCGGTCGTTGATGCGGCGAAATGCGACGGCTGTAACGAATGCGGCCGTCTCTGTCAATATCATGCCATCGCCTCGTTCGGTTCGCAGGCGCTGGTGTTCCCCGAACTGTGTCACGGGTGTGGCGGCTGTACGCTGGTCTGTCCGCGCGGCGCCATCACCGAAACGCCACGGCGCATCGGCGTTATCGAAACGGCCCGGTCGGGTGCTGTTGCCTTGCTCACCGGGCGACTCGATGTCGGCGTGGCGCTCGCTCCGCCGCTCATCCGGGCGCTCACGCGGCGCATCCTGCCCGGCGCGACGGCGATACTCGATGCCCCGCCGGGGACCTCGTGTCCCGTGGTGGCGACCGTCACCGACGCCGATGCGGTGGTGCTCGTCACCGAACCGACCCCCTTCGGCCTGCACGACCTGACGCTCGCCGTCGGGACGGTGCGCGCACTCGGCGTCCCCTTCGGCGTAGTGGTCAATCGCGTCGGGGTGGGCGACGGCCGGGTCCATGCCTACTGCGCGGCGGAAGGGATACCGATCCTGCTCGACATACCCGACGACCGTCGTATCGCCGAGGCATATTCG
>JAKLFG010000089.1 GCA_022711315.1 bacterium
CGCAGGTACTTGAGCCCCGCCTGATGCATGATCGGGTCGGCGCGGTGCCGCTCCATCCAGTCATGAGCCTCGTCCACTGCGGCATTCGCCCGGGCGAGATCTATCGTGTCGAGCGTCTCGGCGGCGCCGGCGAACACCGTGAGGTCGTCATTCGAAAGGTAGGCGATACCCGACGACACGGTGCACTCGAACAGGTCGCGATCATCGCGCTTCACGGCGATAACGCCGGTGTCGAGCAGGACGACGAACGGGATGTGGCGCGGCAGGACCTCCATCCGCCCCTCGGTCGCCGGCAGAAGCACCGCCCCCGCAGCCTCGTCGTAGAGCGTCTTCGTATGGGTCAGTATGTGCACATGCATCGCCATGGTCAGCCCTTCAGCAGTTTTTCCCCTTTCTCCACCGCCTCCTCGATGCCGCCGACCATCAGGAACGCCGCCTCGGGGTAGCGATCCATCTCGCCGTTCACGAGCATCCGGAACCCCTTGATGGTCTCCTCCCTCTTCACGAACTTACCCGGCATGCCGGTGAAGGCCTCGGCGACGCTGAACGGCTGGGAGAGGAACCGCTGTATCTTGCGGGCCCGGTACACCACCGTCTTGTCCTCCTCCGACAGTTCGTCCATGCCGAGTATCGCGATGATGTCCTGCAGGTCCTTGTAGCGCTGGAGTGTCGTCTGCACCTGCCGCGCCACCGCGTAATGATCGTCCCCGACCACATCGGGCGTCAGGATGCGTGAGGTCGAGTCGAGCGGGTCGACCGCCGGGTAGATGCCCATCGCGGCGAGATCGCGTGAAAGCACCGTCGTCGCGTCGAGGTGGGCGAAGGTGGTGGCGGGCGCCGGGTCGGTCAGATCGTCGGCCGGGACATAGATGGCCTGCACCGAGGTGATGGAGCCGGCCTGCGTCGAGGTGATGCGCTCCTGCAGTTCCCCCATCTCGGTGGCAAGCGTCGGCTGGTACCCGACCGCGCTGGGCATCCGGCCGAGCAGGGCCGATACCTCGGACCCCGCCTGCGTGAAGCGGAAAATGTTATCGATGAAAAGCAACACATCCTGCCGCATCTCGTCGCGGAAATATTCGGCCACGGTGAGCGCCGCGAGCGCGACGCGGGCACGGGCCCCCGGCGGCTCGTTCATCTGGCCATAAACGAGCGCCGTCTTCGCGATGACCCCCGATTCCTTCATCTCGAGCCACAGGTCGTTCCCCTCGCGCGTCCGCTCGCCGACGCCGCCGAACACCGAATAGCCACCGTGGTGGGTCGCCACATTGTTGATGAGTTCCTGAATGAGCACCGTCTTGCCGACCCCCGCGCCGCCGAACAGCCCGATCTTGCCGCCCTTGAGGTAGGGCGCGAGGAGATCTATCACCTTGATGCCGGTCTCGAACGCCTCCAGTTGCACATTCTGCTCCGAGAGCGCGGGAGGATCGCGGTGTATCGGCAGGCGCGCCGCCCCCTCGACCGGGCCCCCCTCATCCACCGGATCGCCGATCACATTGAGTATCCGGCCGAGCACCGGGGTCCCCACCGGCACGCTGATCGGCCCGCCGGTGTTGCGCACCTCGACGCCGCGCATGAGCCCGTCGGTCGCGTCCATCGCGATGGTCCGCACGCTGTTCTCGCCGAGGTGCTGGGCAACCTCGAGCACGAGGTTGAACGGGCGGTCGTCTATCGCCGGGTTGGTGACCCGGAGCGCCGTGTATATCTCCGGCAGTTCACCGGCCCGCGCGCCCTCGAACAGCACATCGACCACCGGGCCCATCACCTGCAGGACCGTCCCTTTCTCGATCATCGCATGCTCCCTCTCTCGTGTTCTTTTCCCGTCATGCCGACTGCGCCTCGGCGCCGCCGACTATCTCCATGAGTTCGGTCGTTATCGCGTTCTGCCGCGCCTTGTTGTAGGCGACGAGCAGCCGCCCGGTCATCTCGGCCGCGTTCTTGGTCGCCGCCTCCATCGCGTTCATGCGGGCCGACAGTTCGCTCGCCACCGATTCCATGAGGTCGTGATACAGTTCGGTCGCCGCGAAGTGCGGCACGAGATGGTCGGCGATGACCGCCGGCGACGGCTCGAACAGCGTGTCGCGCCCCGCCGCGTCGCGCGCTATCTCCTGCGGCTCAAAGATGTTCTCGGTGACCGGGAACAACTGTTCCTCCGCTATCTCCTGCGCAAGCGCCGAGCGGAACCGGTTGAACACCACCGTGACGCGGTCGTGGTCGCCGCGCAGGTAACCCTGCGCGAGCAGGTCGATGATCGGCGTCATCGCCTCGGAGGATGGATTTTTCAAAGTATCCATGAACAGCGTTTCCCGCCGCACCGGCAGATCGCGGAGCGACTCGGCCGCCTTGCGTCCGATGAAGAGGAGGGTCGCCTCCTCCGGCCGCAGGCCTTCCCGTTCTATGCGGCGCCGCACGGCGCGGGCGATGTTGGCGTTGAACGACCCGCACAGGCCGCGGTCGCCCGACACCACGACGATGAGTTCGCGGCGCACCGTATCGCGCGGCACCATGAGCGGGTGGATCCCCTCGACGCGATCGGCGATCAGCCCCGCGAGGCGCCGCAGTTCGTTCGAATAGCGGCGTATCGAGAGCATCGCGGCCTGCGCGCGGCGCAGTCTGCTCGCCGCCACCATCTTCATGGCGCGGGTTATCTTCTGGGTGTTCCGCACGCTCTGGATGCGTTTGCGTATCGTTTTCAGCCCGGTCGCCATCGTCCGTTACGCCCCGGCCTCCGCCTCTTTCGCGGCGCCGAAGACCTCCTTTTCGAGATATTCCTCGAACGCGTCGAGCAGCTCGCGCAGAGCGGCCGCCGTCGCGTCGCTGATGACCTTCTCCTTCCGTATCGTCGCGAGCAGCGCCCCGTGACGGTGCTCCGCGAACGAGAGCAGTTCCTCCTCGTACCGCCCGAGGTCCTTCAGGCCCCACCGCTTCAGGTAGCCGTTCACCGCGGCGTAGAGGAGCACGACCTGCCGGGGCACATCGAGCGGCCGGTACTGTTTCTGCTTCAGGATCTCGGTGATCCGGGCGCCGGCGTCCAACTGGTCGCGCGTCGCCTTGTCGAGATCGCTCCCGAACTGGGCGAACGCCTTCAGTTCGCGGTACTGCGCGAGCACCAGTTTGAGACTCCCCGCCACCTGCCGCATGGCCTTTATCTGAGCGTTCCCGCCGACGCGGGAGACCGACAACCCGACATTGATGGCGGGTCGGATACCGGCGTAGAACAGGTCGCTTTCAAGGAATATCTGGCCGTCGGTTATCGAAATGACATTGGTCGGTATGTAGGCCGATATGTCGCCCGCCTGCGTCTCGATGATGGGGAACGCGGTCAGCGAGCCGCCGCCCGCGGCCTCCGACAGTTTCGCGGCCCGTTCGAGCAGGCGTGAGTGGAGGTAGAATATGTCGCCGGGGTACGCCTCGCGGCCCGGCGGCCGCCGCAGGAGAAGCGACAGTTGCCGGTAGGCGACCGCGTGTTTGGAAAGATCGTCGTACACGATGAGCGCGTGGCGGCCCGAATCGCGGAAATGTTCTCCGATGGTCGCCCCCGCATAGGGCACGATGAACTGGAGCGGCGCCGGGTCGCTCGCCGTCGCGGCGATCACGATGGTGTAATCCATCGCGCCGTGCCGCCGCAGTTTGTCGACCACCTGCGCGACGGTCGACCGTTTCTGGCCGATGGCGACATAGACACAGAGGACATCGCCCCCCTTCTGGTTGATGATGGCGTCTATGGCGAGCGCCGTCTTGCCGGTCTGACGGTCGCCGATGATGAGTTCGCGCTGCCCGCGGCCGATGGGTATCATCGCATCCACCGCCTTGAGCCCGGTCTGGAGCGGCTCCTTGACCGGCTGGCGTTTCACGATGCCGGGCGCCTTCACCTCGACGGGACGGTAGGCCGAGGTATCGATGGGGCCGAGCCCATCCAGCGGCTCTCCGAGCGCGCCGATCACGCGTCCCACCATCGCGTCGCCGACCGGCACCGACATGATGCGGCCGGTACGCCGCACCTCCTCGCCCTCGCGGATGTGTTCGTGGTCGCCCATGACGGCGACGCCGACCGATTCCGGCTCGAGATTGAGCACCATGCCGCTCGCGCCGCTCGCGAATTCGACGATCTCGCCGGCGAATGCGCGATCGAGCCCGTAGACCCGCGCGATGCCGTCGCTCGCCGAGATGACCGACCCGACCTCTCGTGTCTCCAGGCGTTTCTCGAACTGTTCTATCCTTTCGCGGAGTATCTTACCGATCTCCCCGCCTCTGAGCGCCGTTCCCTGCATGGTCGTATCTCCCGTATCCTATCGTCCTTTTACATCGAGCAACCGGTCGCGCAGCAACCGGATATGGTTCCGGAGCGACGCGTCGTAACAGACCGAATCCTTCTTGACCACCAGCCCTTCGAGCACCGCGGGATCCACCGTGAAGCGCGCCTCGGCCGTTTTGCCGAAACAGGCCGCGAGGGCCCGGCGCAGATCGGACTCCTCGCCTTCGGAAAGCGGCCGGGCGACCGACACCTCCAGTTCGGCGATACCCTGTCGCCGGCGCCAGAGCCGCTCGGCCCTATGGAGCACCGACGCGAGCAGACCGATACGATGGTTGTCGACGAGCGCTCCGCAGAGGTTGAGAAGCGCCGGTTCGTAGCCGCACCGCGCCCCGACCGCCGCGAGCAGTTCCCGTTTTTCGTCGCGGCCGAACGCCGGCGACTCGAGGAAACGGCGCAGGTCATCCTCCGTGGCAAGCAGTTTCACCAGATCGCGCCCCTGATCGAACAGGGCCGTCGCGGCGGAGGCGGGCCCCTTCGCGCCGTCGAGCAGCGCCTGCGCATACCGGGTCGAGGGATCGCTCATCTCGCGTCTCCCCGTTCCAGAAGATCGGCCGACGCCGTAAGCACGGCGCGGCGCCGTTCGGCGTCGAGCGCGCCGGCGCCCTGTTCCGCGTCGGCGACAAGCGCGGCGACGAGCGACTCGAACGACTCCTCGTAACACCGGTCCCGCACCTCGCGTGCGACGCGGTGCGCCTCGCGCCGGAGAAAGTCGGTCTCGCGCCGCGCGCGCTCGGCGATCTCGGCGGCGGCCTGCGCCGCCCGCTCCCCGTACCGCTCCGTCACGCGCCGCCGTTCCTCCGGCAGGTCCTCCAGCAGACGACGGAACCGCGCTATCTCCCGTTCCGCCCGTTCATAGGCGTCGCGGTACCGATCCATCGTCTCGCGCGCCGTCTTCTCGCGCTCGGCGAACAGCGACACGACCGGCCGGCGCGCCAGCCGTACGAGGATGGCCGCGAACAGGGCGAAATTGATGAGCGCGGCGATGAAAAAGGCGGTGGAACTCACGGACGCCCCCACAGTTTCTCCGCCATCGCATCCACGAGGTCGCGGCGGTGCGACCGTATCTCGTTGAATATCACGCCGCATTGCTGCTTGGCCGCTTCCTGCTCGGCGGCGACCAGCCCCTGCATCTCTTCCGAAACCTTTTCGACCGTGGCCCGCGCCTCGCGTTCGGCCCGCTCCTTCGCCTCGGCGACGAGCGCCATCCCGGCGCGGTGGACCGTTTCCATCTCCCGGCGGTACCGTTCCTTCAGTTCGGCGAGCGTCCGTGACGCCTCGTCGGCGTGCGTCCCCTCCCGGTTGAGCCGGCGGTCCCTCTCGGCGAGCACACCCTGTATCGGGTCAAATACCCAGCGGCCGAACAGGAACAGGAACACCGGGAACAGGAAGGCCTGCAGAAGGAAAAGGATCGGGTCGAATGATATCATGGGATGCGGACCGTATAGTTCCCGTCGGGCGACGGCTCGAGAATGAGCCGCGACTGCTGGGAGGATGGTTTCACGAACTGCCGGTCGGCGAGCCGTTTGAGCGCGGTGTAGAGCGGACCTTCGCAGGTCGAGCGGAGCGTGTAGGTGACATGCCATTCCTTGCCCACCTTCACGGGCGGATCGACCTTTTCGACATCGAGCGCGCAGACCGCCGCGGTACAACGGTTACGGTCGCAGGCGAACACCTTTTTCCCCTCGTCGGTAAGCGAGAGTCGCGGCATCGAACGGCCCGCCTCCTTGACGAACACCGACTCCTCGAAGATAAGATACTTTTTGTCAGCCGCTATCGCCCGGTAGGTCGGCACATAGGTGTCGTCGGTCATCATGCCGGCGAATATCGTGACCGACGGGGCCGGCATCTTGGCGACCGTCTCGCGGACATACTTTTCGGCGGTGCCAGGCGGCAGCGCCTCTTCGGCGCACGACATCGCGAGCCAGAGGACGGCGGAGAACAGGACGACGTGCGTTCCTCTCATGGTTTTCCTCCTTCGGGCCGCGAGCCTTCCTCTATGCTGAACGATACCGGGTAGGAAAAGGTGGTCGTGCGATTCTGGCCTCCGGTCGGGAACGCGATGACGCGGATGACGCCCGCCACGCAGTCGGCGACGCGGTTGTCGGAAAAGGTGTTCCGGGCCGCGACGACCGACAGCACCTTTCCCTCCCCGTCGACGGTCACCGAGAGTTCTATCTCGCCCTGCGCCGTGCGGTCCTCATGGAGCACCTGCAGATAACAGCGGCTCACCTCCGTGGAATGGTCCCGCACCCGTTCACTGAAGAGCCGGGCGTCGGTGGTGGCGCAACCGGCGAGCCAGACAAGGCCGATCGCGATGAACGCTCCTTTTCCCATACCGCCTCCTTTTTATGCGCACGAAAGACGCTTTACTATACCAGTACCGCGCCGTTTGTGAAGAAAATGTTGCATTGGCGACGGCAATCCTGCTATAGTCGCCCGTTCCGGCGGGATTTAGAGGAGACCGTGCATGCCGCGACGCGATTACCGCTCCCTCTCGGCGCAGTTCAAATACCAACTCGACACGCTCGTCAAGATAGGCATCTCTCTGTCGGCCGAGAACAGTCTGAGCCGCCTGCTCGACATGATCGTCTTCCACGCGCGGGAACTCACCCGAGCCGACGGCGGCACCCTGTACCTGCTCCGCGACGACCGGCTCCACTTCACCATCATCCAGAACGAGACGCTCGGCCTCCATTTCGGCGGCGAAAGCGGCCGCCCCATCGACCTCGAACCGGTCGCGATGCAGAAGGACAATGTCTGCGCCTACGCCGCGATACTCGGCAAGACGGTCGCGATAGACGATGTGTACGAGTCGAAGGAATTCGATTTCTCGGGGCCGCGCAAGTACGACGCCATCACCGGCTACCGCTCCCGCTCCATGCTCGTCGTGCCGATGAAGAACCATGTCGGCGCGGTGACCGGCGTCCTGCAACTGGTCAACGCGGTCGACCGCGACCGTGACGCGGTCGTCCCGTTCGACGACAAGGCGACCGATCTGGTCGAGGCGATGGCCTCGATGGCGGCGGTGGCGATAGAGAAGACCAAACTCCTCGAGGACACCCGTAACCTCTTCAATTCGGTCATCGAGGTGCTCGGCGTCGCGATGGACGCCAAATCGCACTACACCGGCAACCACATCCAGAAGGTCGCGCAACTCAATCTCGAACTGGCGCGGGCCATACACGAGGACGACACGGTCTTTCCCGGGGTCTCCTTCACCGAGAACGAACTGGAGGAGATACGGCTCGCCGGCTGGCTCCACGACATCGGCAAGGTGACCACCCCCGAGTGGGTGATGGACAAAGACAACAAACTCAAGACGGTCGTGGACCGCATCGCGTTGATAGAGGACCGGTTCCGTTTCGCGGCCGAACAGTTGCGCGCGGAAGGCAGGACGACCGAAGCGGAGGCACTGCTCGAAGATCTGCGCTTCGTCAGCGACAAGAACCGCCCGGTCGAGGAGATGAGCGACGCCGACATCGCGCGGCTCCGCGAGATAGCGAGCCGCCGCCTGCTCCTCGCCGCGCACGAGGAGCGGCTCATCACCGACGACGAACTGCGCAACCTCTCCATCCGTCACGGATCGCTCACCGAGGAGGAGATAGAAAAGGTCAAGGAACACGCCGTCTGGACCGCCCGCATGCTCGACCGGCTCTCGTTCCCCGACCACCTGAAGCATGTGGCGCTCTACGCGGTCCAGCACCACGAGAAACTCAACGGGCAGGGCTACCCGACCGGCGCCACGGCCGACAAGATACCGCTCCCGTCACGCATACTCGCTATCGCCGACCTGTACGAGGCGCTCTCGGCGCGCGACCGTCCCTACAAGGAGCGCATGCCCTACGAACAGACGATAGCGATACTGCGCCGCTACGCCGAGAACGGCGACATAGACGGCCGGATACTCTCCTTCTTTGTTGAAAAGGATGTTTTCCGCCGCTTTGAGGAAAAGTATCGCAACGGCCGCAACGGC
>JAKLFG010000009.1 GCA_022711315.1 bacterium
ACATGGCGACCGTCTTCGAGGCGAGCTGGAACAAGCCGGTGAGGGGACCGACCGAGAATATCAGCGGCGCCTCGGGAGCGTAGGGATCGATGCCGGCGGGGCAGTGTTCATCGAGCAGTTTTATCGCCGCGCCGGTACCGCCGAGATACTGCGCGAAGAGTTCCGGTCGTTCGACCGTCTTGTAACTCTTCTTGGTCATGTCGATGTAGAGGACCCTCGTCGGATAGGCGTGTGTCATGGCCGCACCTCCTCTTTCTCGGCACCCTTCCGCAACTCAAGCACCCCGTGCGGACAGTATTTCGCGCAGATGCCGCACTGGACGCAGATGAGCGGCTTCTGGGTCTCATTATTCCAGAATACCGCCTTGAGTATGCAGGCGTTCCGGCAGGCACCGCACCCGATGCATTTTTCCGCCTTTAGACGAACACCGCCTTCGGGCCGCATCTCAAGTGCATCGACCGGGCAGGCCCGGGCACACGGCGGATTCTTGCAGGAACGACAGACGATGACGGTGAACCCTTTCGACATACCGCCCGCCGATTTGACGCCGATGCAGGAATTCGACAGCCCGGCCACGCCACTGCGCCGCGAACAGGCGAACATGCACAACTGGCAGCCGACACAGCGCTGCGCATCGATCACTTTCAGTTTCATCGGGATGTTTCCCTCCTGACAAAAACAAAGTAAGGAGCCGAGGACGGGGTTATCGAGGAGAAGCGTACGCTTTTTCCCGACCGTTGGCAAAAAATCCTTCGTTTTTCTTTCGCTCCCGCCCCTCAGGTAGACCCCAACCGAATTTTGTAACGATAAAGTTTGACAAGCCGTTTTGTTTGTACTAATGTAAAAACGCTTTGATTTACGATGTGAGGTCTGGAAGGAGGACCGGTATGTGGTTTCGCCGTTTGTGTTCGTCCGTGTTGTTCGTACTGATCTCGGTGCCGCTGTTCCTTTCGGCGGCAGAGGGCAACAAGTTCGATACCGCCCAATTCTTCCAATCGATCCTTGAGGCGGACGCCGTTTTCATCGGGGAATACCTGCAGGGCGGTCAGACCAAGGCGCGTATCGCCAAGAAAAAGGATCTCTTCGGTTCGACCCCCGCCGACCTCGTGGTGACCGACATAGACAATCAAAAACACTGGCTTAAGTACCGTTTTGCTTATCAGCCCCGTACCCCCTATGTCTTCATCGTCAATAAGAAGGGCGATGCCTACATGATCCACCGCGACTCGGTCTCCATCCCCGTTATGAGCGACCGGGTCAACTTCTCTTTCAGCACCCCCTACTACAACAACTTCTGGCAACTTTTCAACCTTGAACTGCTTGAGACCGTCATTCTCGCGGTCCGTGAAAAAGCGGCCGGAGAGATCCAGCCGGCCACCGAAGAGAAACTGCAGGGCCTGTTCAAGAGATACATAGCCGAGAAGGAGGTGAATTCCCTCAAGGCGCTTATCCCCGCCGCCGCCTACCTTTCGGTCCGGCTCGACGAGACGGAATATGCCAAGATCGTGGCGCAGGCCGACATGCTCGGGTGCATATCGGTCCGTTTCTCGGCGCAGGTCATGGGCGATCTCTTCTTCAAGAAACAGGTCCTCGCGAAGATACGCTCGTTGCCGCCCGACGCCCAGATAGCGGCCACCCGTAGCGCCGCCGCGACCGACGCCAAGGAGAGTATCCGCGAGCTCTCGGAACTCCTGAAGTCGGTCGAGACCTATACGCCGCCTTCGAGCGAATGCTTCCCGGAAGAATCTCCCGAATCCAACAAGAAGATATTCCTGCAGGCGGTCATCGAACTCGATACCCCCGAGACCGCCAAGATCATCTCGCGCGAACTCGCCACCGAAGACACCGCGTGGCTCTCAACGATACTTTCGACCCTCGCCGACTACGAGGGGGCCGATCTCGTCCAGTTGGCGCTCCGTGCCGCGGTGAATGAGCGCTCTTCCGAACGGAAACTGGAGTATGCCAATTATTTCGATCGGGTGAAGTCCAAGGAATCGGCCGCCGTCTTCATCAGCCTGTTCGATAAGAACGAGAACCTCTTCTGGAAAAAACTCATTCTTTCCACCATCGGCAAGTATGGCTATGAAGAATCGCTCCCCTTCCTCGTCAAGGTCATGCAGGAATCGCCGAACGAGGAGGTCCGCACCACCGCCGCCATGGCCGTCGGCTCGCTTGACAAGAAGGACGGCGTGCTCCCGCTTTACGAGTTCATCAAGCGCGAGAAATCGGTGCTCGCCAAATCGATAGCGGTCGACTCGATGGCGCAGATCGCCGACAAGAGCGTCCAGACCTACCTGAAGAAGATCATCACCGAGGAAGAGAACAAAAAGATCCGCGAGCAGGCGGCGAACGCGATGGAGGACAATCTGTTCATCCTCCGCTACGGCCGCAAGAAACAGTGACCGATCCCCGTCAGCGCGTAGCCGAATACCTCAAGTGGCAGAATACCGTCAGCCCCTTTTTACTACCGAAGGAACTGCTCGTTAAGCGGCCCGTCGCCCCCGCGCCCGTCGCGCCTGTCGCGCCTGTCGCGTCGGCCGAACCTGTCGCGATTTCTTCGAATGACGGTCCCGCGACCGGTGACGGACCCGCGGCGGCGATGACCGCCTTCGCCCGTGAGATCGCCGGCTGTCGTTCCTGCCGACTCGGCGAGACCCGCACCAACCTCGTCTTCGGTGACGGCGACCCGCACGCCCGCATCATGTTCATCGGCGAGGGACCGGGCAGGGACGAGGATCTGCAGGGAGTGCCCTTCGTCGGGCGCGCCGGTCAATTGCTCACCAAGATCATCGAAAGCGGCATGAAGATACCCCGCTCGTCGGTCTATATCGCCAACATCGTCAAGTGCCGCCCGCCCGAGAACCGGGTGCCCCACAAGGACGAGGCGGCGGCATGCATCGGGCACCTCAAGCGTCAGATAGCCATCGTGCGACCGGAGGCCATCGTGCTCCTCGGTAAAACGGCGCTTCAGTACCTGCTCGGCGAGGAGATGAGCATCAACGAGGCGCGACAACAGGTGTTCCACTACGAAGGCATACGCGTCTTCGTCACCTATCACCCGTCGGCGTTACTGCGCAATCCCGACTACAAACGACCGACCTGGGAGGACATCAAAAAGGTGCTGGTGTTCCTCGGCCTGCCGGTCGAGAACTAGGTAACGATCTTTACCTTCAGCCAACCGTCCCGCCGGAAGAGAACGAGAAAGAAGGAGGCATTGAGCGCCATCGTCAGCGCGATGGTCGCCCAGATGCCGCCCGCGCCGAATCCGCAGGTAACAGCAAGGAACCACGCGAGCGGGATGCGGGCCAAGGTGACGGGCAGACTCACCGTGAAACTCGGCCGCGTGTACCCGGCCCCCAGGAAGGCGCCGTCCTCAATGACGATGAGGAGCGACTGGAGCACCTCGGCCGGCATGACGATGTAGATATAGGCGATCCCGAAGGCGACAAGCGCCGGCTCGTCGTTGAATATCGATACCAACCATGGCGCGAACGACATCGCGAACACCGTGTAAGCCACCGAAAGGATCGCGACGATACGCAGGGCGTACCGGGTCCCCTCTATCGCCCGGTCGGGCCGCCCGGCGCCGATGTTCTGCCCGACGAACGAGGATAGTCCCGTCGCGAGCCCGAAAGAGAAGAAGTATGCGATCGATTCCACGCGGTGACCGATCCCCATCGCCGCCACCGCCGCGTCGCCGAACCGGGCCGTCACATTGGCGAGAAAGAAATAGATGAAAGAGAACATCATGCCGGTCAAGGCGACGGGATAACCGAGGGACAGATAGCGCCGGAGCGGGATCAGGCCGTCAGGGTCGACACTCCGGAAGGAGACCCAACCGCGCCGCCGCATCAGGAGCCAGAACCATACGCAGGCAACGAGATAAGAAATGATCGTCGCGTAGGCGGCGCCGCGCGTTTCGAGCCGGGGGAAAGGCCCCATGCCGAACATCAGCACGGGCGACAGCAGTATGTTCAGCACGAAGGTCGCCCCGTAGATGCGCACCGGCATGACGGTGTCACCGCGCGCGATCATGATGGAATGGAGCGAGAACAGGAGGAAGATGACGACGGTGAACATCGTCATCACCTCGAGGTACTGGACACCTGCCGTCGTGGCCACCGGCGACATGCCGACATAGGCGATGAGGTCCGGGATGATCGGATAGATGAGCACCGTGAGTATCGCGCCGGCACCGACGGTGTAGAAAAGCGCCCTACCGGCGTTCGCCGCCGCGCGATCGTCACGCCCTTCCCCCGCGTTGCGCGAAACGCCGGCCGCGATGCCGGTCGTGATGAGATGCGACAGGCCGTGTATCGCCCAGACGAGGAATACCGAGCCCGACACCCCGGCCAGATAATCGGGACCAAGTCTGCCGATCCAGAACATGTCGACGATGTTGTATCCCGCCTTGAGGATGTTGAGTATGATGACCGGCACGGCGAGCGCCAACAGGGTGGCGCGGACCGGTCCCGCAGTGATATCGAGCGGCAGGTCTCGGGTTCTCATGAACAGGCGCTCCGGAGAAAGGGTTGCGGCATCCTAACTAAAAAGCGAACGAATTCAAGAATAAAAACCTGTTTTGGCGACCGGCGTATAGATTTTTGTGGAAATCGCGCCGCATCGCGTATATTCTTCCGCCGTTGACCCCAGAGAAGTAAAACACTGCGGAGGCGTTTCCATGAAGCGGATCGTTTTTTCCTGCGCGATACTTGCCGTGATAGTGCTCTGCACCCCCGCGCTCGACGCGGCGAAGAAAAAGGGAAAGGCAAAAACGAAAAAGCCCGGCGCCGCGCTCGTGACCGGACCCAAGAAGTGCGACGAACTCGAAGCGGAATTCAAGCGAAAGGTGAACGACCTCAAGGCGAAATGGAAACTCAGCGACGAGGGACTCGACCGGTCGCTCGACGAGACCGAACGGAAACTGACCGACATGGACCGGAACGGCGCGGCGGAACTCCGGAAATACGCGGCGGAACTGGAAGGGCAGAAAAAGCAGGAACTCGACGCGGCGAAAAAGGACCACGAGAAAGCGATGGCACAGTTCGAGAAGAAGGACGACAGCGCCAAACGCTCCTTCGACATGGAGGCGGAGCGTCATCGCCGTAAGATCGCCGACCTCGAACGGCGGAAGGCCGAGAGCCAGAAGGAAATGCAACGGATCGAATCGGTGCGCGACCGGCTGGAGGCGGAGCGGTCGACCGAGGAACAGAGACTGCTCGCCGAGTATGAGAAGGTCAAACTGGCGGCTGAGGACGAGAGCCGCAAATACCGCAAGCAGGTCGAGGATGAATACCAGAAGAAATTCGACGAACTCAACGCGAAACTCGGCGAATGGGATGCCAAGGAGGCAGAGAAACGGAAGGAGACCGAGGGGTTCGACCGCCAGATAGAGGAATTCGCTATGCAGACGGCCCAGAAACTCGACGCGTTCCAGCAGGAGATCGAGAAGAAGCGGACCGAGGCGCAGGCGAAATTCAAAGAGGGAGAACTCGAAAAGGCCGAGATGGAACTCGACATGGCGCTCGCGCAGGAATCACAACGGCTCAACGCCGAGATAGAGAGATACCGCAAGGAGCGGCTCGAAAAGAAGAAGGAGAAGGAACAACAGGTGAAAGAGTTCCTCGCCACCAAGGATGACTTCAGGAAACGCAACGACCGCCTCATCCAGATGGCCCAGCAGTACCGCGATGCGCAGCTCGACAAACGGAAGGCCGAGGAGATGAAGGCGCAGGAGCGGTGGAACAACGAAAAGAAACGGCGCGATGAACGGTACGAGCGGCGCCTGCAGATGGAGTACCGCGAGAAAAGGGACGCGCTCGTCAAGAAGCAGGACCAATTGTCGCTCGAGATAGAACAGGAGAAAAGCGCGCTCGTGACGCTCGAAGGCAAGTTCCGTCAGCAGACCGACAGCAAGGAGGCGGCCATAGAGAGCGAGAAGGGGCGCATCACGGAACGCTACAAGAAGACCGTCGCCAAGATACAGGACAAATATGACATGATGGAGGTCGAGGAAAAACATACCCAAGAACTTGTGCGCGACCAACTCGAGGAGAAACGGGATTCACTCATCGCCACCCGCAACAAGAACAAGGCCGACCGGCAGGAACTTCTCTACAAGATGAAGGATGACTACGGGGAGCAGAAGGGCTCCTGTGTGAAATAGGGGTGCGGCTCCGCGGGGGTTCGCCGGAGAAAAAATAAAGTTGACTTTGGCACTCTTCCCACTATAATGCCGTTCGTACTTTGTTGTATTGATTGATTTTTCTGTTTCCAAGGAGAGAACAGATGTTGGAAAGAGTCGCTAAGCAGGGCGTTATCACGAAGTTCAAGACACACGAGCAGGACACCGGATCCCCGGAGGTCCAGATCGCGCTTCTTACCACGCGCATCAACCAGCTGACCGAACATTTCAAGTTCCATAAAAAGGACAACCACGGCCGCCTCGGCCTGTTGAAAATGGTCGGTAAGCGGGCGAAACTCTTGAGATATCTCAAGGACAACCATTTCACCCGCTACAGCGATCTGATAAAAGAACTCGGTCTCAGAAAGTAGCGCACACTTTGTGTCCCGCTCACTATCCTGAACCACACGCAAAACAATGAGGTGATCATGAAGACCCATCATGTAGAGTCCGTCGTATTCGAGGGGACGCCCCTTTCACTGGAGACCGGCAAGTATGCGAAACAGGCGGATGGCGCCGTCTGGTGCCGCTACGGCAATTCGGTCCTGCTCGCGACCGCCGTCGCCGCGAAAGGCGATGTGTCGGCGGAACAGGATTTCTTCCCGCTGACCGTCGATTATATCGAGAAATTCTACGCGGCGGGGCGGTTCCCCGGCGGCTTCCTCAAACGCGAAAGTCAGCCGAACACCGACGAGAAACTGGCGGCCCGCATCATCGACCGTCCGATACGCCCCCTGTTCCCCGACTGGTACCGGAGCGAGACGCAACTGCTGGTGAATCTTTTCTCGCATGACGAGAACTGCGACCCGCGCGTCATCGCCATCACCGCCGCATCGGCGGCCCTCATGATATCCGATGTTCCCTTCCTCGGCCCCATCGGCGGGGTCCGCGTAGTGCTCAAGGACGGGGAGTACTTCATAAACCCGACCCCTCAGGTCCAGGAAGGAGCCCGGCTCAACATCGTCATGGCGGCCAATCGCGACTCGATACTCATGGTCGAGGGCGAGGCACGGGAAGCGACCGAGGACGAGATCGCCGAGGCGCTTGCCCGCGGCCACCGGGCGACCCTGCCGCTCATCGAGATGCAAGAGTCGCTCATGGCCAAGGTCGCGCCGGTCAAGCGACAGGATCCGCAGACCCCCGATGACGCGGCGCTGCGCAACTTCATCGAACTCTTCGCGGTCGACAAACTCAAGGATGCGCTTGCCATCCGTGAGAAACTCGCGCGCTATGAGGCGATAAAGGAGGTCAAGACCTCGGTGGGCGAACGGGTCGCCGAATCGCTCGCAGGCGGCGCTCAGTTCCTGAACGCGGACGAGCCGGAGAAGGTCCATAACCGCGCGAAGGCCATATTCGAGGATATCCTTAAAAAGACCATGCGCCGCATGATCACCGAGGAGGGCCGTCGCATCGACGGTCGCGGCCCCGCGAACATCCGCCCGATCTGGATAGAGACCGGCGTCCTGCCGCAGGTCCACGGTTCGGCCATCTTCACGCGCGGCGAGACCCAGTCGCTCGGCACCATCACGCTCGGGGTCGGTTCCGACGAACAGCGGGTCGACACGGTGCTTGAGGAAACGCGCAAGACCTTCATGCTCCACTATAACTTCCCGCCGTTCTCGGTCGGCGAGGTCGGCCGCCTCCGGGCGCCGGGCCGTCGCGAGATCGGCCATGGCAATCTCGCCGAACGGGCGCTCAAATCCTTCGTGCCGCCCAAGGAGGAGTTCGCCTACACCGTCCGCGTCGTTTCCGAGATACTGGAGTCGAACGGCTCCTCATCGATGGCGAGCGTCTGCTCCGGCTGCCTTGCGCTCATGGATGCCGGCGTACCTTTCAAGAAGCATGTCGCGGGCATCGCGATGGGTCTCATCAAGGAGGGTAACGATTACGCGATACTCTCCGACATCATGGGCGATGAGGATCACCTTGGCGATATGGATTTCAAGGTCGCCGGCACCAAGGACGGCATCACCGCGATACAGATGGACATCAAGATCCACGGACTCCCGCAGGAGGTGATGCGGCGGGCCCTCGCTCAGGCGCGCGAAGGACGCATCCACATCATAGGCGAGATGGAAAAGGCCCTGCCCGAACACCGCGCGGAACTTTCGCCGCTCGCCCCGAAACTGGTCACCATCCACATCAACCCGGAACGGATACGCGACCTCATCGGCACCGGTGGCAAGAACATCAAATCGATCGTCGAGAAGACCGGCGCCGAGATCGAGGTCCAGCAGGACGGCTCGGTGCTCATCGCGGCCAAGGACGGCGCGGTGCTTGACGCGGCCATCGCGATGGTCAAGTCCTTCACCGACGAGCCCGAAAAAGGCAAGACCTACGAGGGCGTGGTCACCCGCATAGAGGATTACGGCGCGTTCGTCGAGGTCATGCCGGGTCAGACCGGTCTTCTCCATGTCAGTCGTATCGCCGACAAACGCATCGAGAATGTCAGCGATGTCCTCAAACTCGGCGACACGGTCCGCGTCATCGTCGTTGAACTCGAGGGGGCAGGCAAGTTCAAACTCAGCATGAAGCCCTCCGACTTCGAGCGCGACTTCACCAAGGACGACGGCGATGAGCCGCGCCGCGAACGGCGTCCCGACCGTGACCGTGGACGCGGCGGTGACCGCGGCCGTGACCGTGACCGCAAACCGCACGGCGACCGCGACCGCAGACCGAAGAAAGATGACTGACGGCATCACCGTCAAGATAACGGCCGCTCCCGGCCTCACGCTCCCCTCCTACCAGACCCCCGGCTCCTCCGGCGCCGATGTCCGCGCATCGATCGACACCGTCATCCCGCCGCGCGGCTGGGCCGCCGTCCCGACGGGACTCTTCTGCGAAATGCCCGACGGCTGGGAGATACAGGTCCGCTCGCGGTCGGGGCTCGCGCTCAAGGAAGGGATATTCGTGCTCAACTCGCCCGGCACCGTCGACAGCGACTACCGCGGCGAGATAAAGGTCATACTCGCCAACCTCTCGGATAAGGAATTCGTCGTAAAGGCGGGCGACCGCATCGCGCAACTGGTGCTCGCCAAGGTTGAGCGAGCATCCTTCACGCGTGCCGATCGACTTTCCGGCACCGACCGCGGTGACGGCGGTTTCGGCCACACCGGCACTTAGCACAGGGCGCCCCCCCTTCCCTTCGACATCCGCTCACCGAAAAGTTGCTTTTTGGCCTAAACCCGCTAGAATGCCCCCTGCTTGATTGGTTATTTAGAAAAGTCAAGAGGTTAGCTATGTTCACCGACCTGCGCAAGAAAAGCGGTTCGCTCGTCATCTACCTGATGTTCGCCGCCATCATCGTCACCTTCGTCATCAGTTTCGGGCCCGGCGACCAGGGCTGTCGCGCCCAGCCGAACTGGGTGGTCATGGTCAACGGCGACACCATCACGCAATCGGAGTTCCGCTTCGTCTTCAACAATTATTATGACTTCTATCAGCGCATGATCCCCGATTTCAACGCCCAGAAGGCCAAGGAGATGAACCTCTCCAAATCGGCGCTCGACGGCCTCGTCGAGGTCGTATTGCTCGCCCAGCGGTCCGATGATCTCGGCTTTACGGTGACCGATGAGGAGATACGGCGCGAGATAACCGAGACGCCCTATTTCCAGAAAGGCGAATCGTTCGATCGCGACCAGTACACCCGGTTCGTCCAGTTCCAGATGGGGATGACGATCGCGGCCTACGAGGAAAAGGTGCGCCGCGACCTGCTCGCCGAGAAACTCCGCCGGTTCCTGACCGATTCGGCCGATGTCTCCGAAAGCGAGATCACGCAGGAATTCATCAACAACAATGAGTCGATAGACGCCCAGTTCCTCGTCATATCCGAGAGCCGCATGAAACCCGAGGCGCGCGAGAAGGTCGCGCAGTCGGTCACGGAAAAGGATATCACCGACCTGCTCGCCAAGGATGAGGCGCGCGCCAAGTCGTTTCTCGCCGACAACAAGGAGCGCTGGCGCAAGGAAGACGGCGCGGAGCGGCCATTCGACGAGGTGAAAAGCGACATCGCGCGCGAACTGCTCGTCAAGGACCGCATCGCCGCGCTCGTGAAGGCCGAGGCGGCCAAGGCGCTCTCGCTCTTCTCCGGCGGCACCTACAAGCCGGAACTCCTCAAAAAGGACTTCCCCGACTGGGACCTCGCCGTGCAGGAACAGGCGGCGATCAAACGGACGGCGCGCTATATCCCCGACATCGGCATATCGGCCGACCTCGTGAAACAACTCTTCTCCCTACCCGCCGTACCGGGCTATCTGTCGGCGCCGGTCATGGTGGACGACAAGGCGGTCATCGCGCTGGTGGCCAAGCACACGCCGGCCGACATGGCGAAGTTCGCCACCGAGAAAGAGACCATCCGGCGGAGCCTGCAGGGGGGCAAATCGCGCGAGATCGTATCCTCCTACACCAAGGCGCTGCTTGAGAAAGCGGCCGTCGAATACAACCACAACTGGATCTCCGCGTTCGGCACCGGCGAAGGTCAGTGACCGGGCGGCACGGCATGCCGACCTTCACCGCCGACAGACTTCTCCGCGTAGCAAGCGGGCTTCTGCTCGCCTCCTTCGTCGTGTTCGCCCTCATCGTCGTGGCGCGTGAACTGGCACGGTCGCGCGACCCGCTGAACCGGCTCGCCGCCGAACAATGCGTGACGCTCGCCGCCGCCGGCCGCGAGGCGCCCCCCGGCGCCGAGTTCCTCCCCGCCGTCCCCGCAAGCGAACAGGACCTCATGAAAAGCGGCGCCACCTGCCTCTTTTTCGACGGTGCGGTGCGCGACAACTCGCCGATCGCCACCGCGGTGTTCGAGCGGACACCGATCGCGGGGTGGGACCATCTCTTTATCGGTCCCCGCGGCGCGCTCATCATCCGCGACGAACGGGACTTCGCCGCCGAGGCGGCCGCTCTTCACGACTGTCTGCGCAACGGCCGTTGCGACGCGGCACCGGAACACGACCCCACCCTGTCGCTCACCGTTTCGCTCGTGAAGCCCTCTGGTCAGCGACCGCTGACCGTATCTTTTTACGACGAGACGCTCGGAGCGATACGCGCCAAACTGTCGGGGATCCTGCGCGAGATGGCGAGCGCGAAAAAACTCGACACCGCCGGGCTGACGCTGGAGACGGCGTTCCACCGGCACTACGCCCGCGTCATGGAGCCCGATGAGAAGAAGATATCCGCGCTCGCCGTAGCGGGCCGCGACGGGCTCATGATCGCCTCGCGCGGCGCCAAGATACGCCTCCTGCCGTGGGAATACGAAAAGAACCCGCTCCGCCGCCTCTCGACGAAAGGGGCGCAGTACGGACTTGAGAAAGAGGAATACAAAAAAGAGGTCGCATCGGTATTCATCTTCTCGACCGTCCGGTACCGCGAAACGGACGGGGCGATGACGCCCGTTGATACCACCCCGAAAGAGGAGAAGGACCGTGACGCCGTCGAACAGTGACCGCTTCACCTGCCGCCGCTGCGGCGCCTGCTGTATCGGAGACGGCTCGGTGTTCCTCCTGCCCGACGATATCCGCGCGATCGGCCGCCATCTCGGCATCTCCTTGCAGGAAACGGTGGACCGCTACACCGAGTTCCTCATACTCGAACTGCGCGACGAGGAGCAGGGGTATCTCTACCTCCCCTACCTGACGCTCCGCAAGAACGAGAAGAACGCCTGCCTCTTCCTGCGCGACAAACTCTGTTCCATAGAACCGGCGAAACCGGCGCAGTGCCGCGAGACCCCCTTTGTCGAGGAGTTCTTCACCGACGCCGAATGGCGCGAAACGCTCCGGCGCGACTGTCCGGCGCTCCGCGCGATGCCGCAAGGCGCCCTGCCGCGCCCCGAGGACTTCCCCGGCGCTCCGCTCCGGGAACGGGCATACCTCGACCTCCTGCGCGAGCACCGCTATTCGCTCGAGGAGATACTCGGCGTCACCCTTCCCGGCCCGCGGCTCGTCTCCGACACCGAGCAAGACACGCACTCCACCCGATAAGATGGCGGGTTGGCATGACCGTATGAAACAGGATCTGTATCGTATGCGCCTCGAACATGCTGCTTCCCACATGATCGTTTGGGGGATGATAATCTCCCTTCTCGTCTCATGCGCTACCATGAAAAAACCGGAGGCCGAACCGGTCAACGATCCCTGCAAGAGTCTCTACCATGATGCGCTCTATGGCAAAAAAGAGGATCTAGCTGGCGCCATCCTGCTTCCCGGTGGATTGTTGCTCACCAGTTCTACCATTTATTTCATCCCGTTCGGGGCGATCAAACATGACGATGCCTTGCTGGGCTTTGGTTGGTTCGCCCTCATAGCAGGGCCTGCGGCAGTTATCGCGGGCATCGTAACGCTCATCGACGGCAATTCTCGCGTCAAGGAGTGGAACGAATCCTGTATGGCCCAAGCGAGCGATGATCGTTATTGCCTTCAATATCTCGGCACAACCCGTTCTTTGTCTTTCCCCTAATTGTGCGGATCTCGACCCGAACGAGTGAAACGCCGGGACGGCCTATTGCAAATGGAGGGTATCATGAAAGGGCTGTTTGCTATGATCACTGTTTCGCTCGTATGGCTTATTGTAGCCTGTTCGACGGACGGTAAATATGAAACCTGTGACGGCGTCACGATAACGCCGGCCTCGACGAACATACAGGTGCGCGCGATAAACGATCCGTTTTATTGCAAGGAAATGGAAGAGATCTTTGATATCGATGCGGAAACCTATGTGAAGAGTTTTGTGGAAGGCGTATTTTTATTCACTCACGCCACTTCACTTTCTTCCGATTCCTCTACCTGTATAGAAATGGACGCTGCCGACATCCCGGCTTCTTATCCTGAAGACATCAAGATAGGCGCCCTCGTGAAATGCTTGATCGGCAAGGCACCCCGAAACGAGACCTGCGCAGATACTTTTGAATTGACCTTTGCCACGGAAGACGGGGGCGAATTGATGATCCACCACCGTGTTGACCCACGGACATTGTCAGGATTCGCCGGTTTCTATAAAAAAGATCCTCTTTCCGACCCCATGACGCTTTTAGGCCCCGCTTTTCCCGCATGTTTCGAGAGTTCCGATGACGGCAACATATATGTCGGGAGCGAGTTCTCCTTGCCTCAAAGCGCGAGTGGCCTTATTCTCTATAAGTGGCTCGCTCCCCTTCCCCCATCCTTCCTGAATTTTTTTGACACCTCCCCGGTATAATGCTATGGTGGCGCGACACGCTTTGTAAGGGAGGAAGTCATGCGGGTGGAACAGATCTCGGTCCTGTTGCGCAACGAGCCGGGTGTGCTCAGCAAGATACTCGAAAGTCTCGGGCGCGCTCAGGTCAACATACTGGGGCTCACCATCAACGAAACGGCGAATTTCGGCGAACTACGCATCGTCACCGACAAGACGGCGCAGGCCAAGGAGATACTCAAGGAGATGGCCGTTTCCTACAATGTGGTGAAGATCATCGTGGTGCGGCTCGACCACAAGCCGGGCGAACTGCTGAAGATCGCCCATCTGATGAGCCGCAACGATGTGAACATCGACTACATCTACACCCTCGCCTCGGCCGACAAGGGGGCGCTCATCGCCATCAAGACCTGGAACATGGCCGAGACCGAACGGATACTTGAAGAGAACCATTTCGAGATGATCGATCTTGAGAAATTCGCGTTTTAATCACTGCCCGGATATCCCGAAAGGAGGTCATATGCGTTCATGGACATGGCTGATACTGGCGTTCCTGTGCCTCCCGCTCCTTTCCCTGCAGGCGCAGGACACGGCGGAGGAAGAGGACGCGGAAAGCGAGGAAGAGGCCGAAGAGGAGGCCGCCGCTGCCGAACCGGCACCGGCACCCGAACCGGCCCCGGCGCCTGAACCGGCCCCGGCCCCCGCTCCCGTCGAGCCCGCACCGGTGGAAGGCTCCGCGAAGGTGCTGCCGCCGAAGGGCGACGCTCCTGAAGAAGAGGCCGCCGTCGCGGTCGAGCCGCCCGCCGAACAGACCGACGGACTCAAGGTGAGCGGCGGCAAGCCGGTAAAGTTCTTCGAACTCTACGGCTTTTTCAGCGTCAACCATATGTTCACTTACAATCTTTTCATGAACGGCAACAACCCCTACCTGCCGACCACTCCGCTCGCCAACGACGCCGAGCGCGGCGAGAAGATACTCTCGTGGGGCATGCTGAAACTGCACCTCGAACCGATCATCAATGTGTCGGAAACGATGGAGATACACACGAAACTCACCCTCATGGGGAGCCGGCTCATCGGCACCGACGACGCGGTGGCGCAGACGCAGGAGAACGGTCTGCTTCCCGGCACGCAGTGGGCGGTCGATCCGTCGATACGGGTCGAGGGGCTCTGGGGGACGCTTGATACCCCCATCGGCGAACTGCGCGTGGGACGGATGCCCTTCCACTGGGGACTCGGCATCCTTTATAATGACGCCAACCGCGTCGATACCGACACCCCGGGCGATTACCTCGACCGGATCCTGTTCCTCGTCCCGATCATGGGGTTCAAGATCATCCCCTTCTTCGACTACATCAGCGAGGGGACGATGGCCCGTTACAACGATCATTTCATCGATGCCTCGTCGCGTGACGACGGCTGGCAACTGGGCCTCATGTTCACGATGCAGGAGGACGACCCGGCGGTGCTCGAGGAGAAACTGCTCAAGGAAAGCACCGTCTACGAGTTCGGCGCGCTCCTCATGTACGCGTGGAAAAGCGACGCATCGACGCTGATCGACGCCGGCACCGCCACCGAAAGATATGTGCTCACCGAACAGGATTCCCGCATATTCACCTTCGACATCTGGGGCAACCTGTACTACAAGAACTTCTCGCTGAAGGCCGAACTGGCGTTCCTCGACGGGAAACTGGGGCGCTACCAGACGGCCGATCTCGCCGGCCGCATCGATGCCCAGATGTTCGGCGCCGCGCTCGAGGCGCAATGGAAATACATCCCGCGCAAACTGCATTTCACCCTGCTGGGCGGCGTGGCCACCGGCGACAAGGCGAGCGGCGTGCAGGGAGACTCGGTGAACCTGCCCGGGAACGCGATAGACGCGGCGCTCGGACTCGACACCAAGGTCGAGAATTTCCGGTTCCACCGCGACTACAACTTCAATTCGTTCATCTGGCGCGAGGTGCTCGGCCGGTTCACCTCCGGGTACTATGCGAGTTTCGATACCCGGTACTATTTCCTTGACGAGATCAGCATGAGCGGCGGCCTGACCTATTCGGGCGCGTGGTTCGCCAAGCAGACCCCCGGCGGCAAGGGAACGCCGCTCGCGATCGAGCCGTACCTCGGTGCCGCCTACGAGGGCGAGAGCGGGCTTCGCGCCGGGCTCACCTTCCAACTCGCGGTGCCGTTCGACGGGCTCAACACCGCGGCGCGCAACACCACCGTCCTGTTCGACATCCATACCTATATGGGCTTCGTGTTCTGATCAAAGGGATATCAGCGCACCTGATAAGAAAGCGTCTTCGCCTCGGTGTCGAGTGTGGCGACGGCGCCAAGCAGGAAAGCCATGTTCCTCTCGCCGTGGCCGGCGGGAAAATTCGCTACGACCGGCACCGTGGCCGGCAGGCCGCTTGACCGCACGATCATCTCGGGATCGACGCTCCGTTCGGTCCGGCGGTCATTGTAAGTGAAGTCCCCGAGCACGAGTCCCCGCACACCGGCGAACTTCCCGGCAAGTCGCAACTGCGTGATGAGCCGATCGACGCGATAAGGCACCTCGGCCACATCCTCGAGAAAGAGGATGCTTCCCTTGAGTTCGGGCTCCCACGGCGTACCGACGAGCGAGACAAGTGTCGAGAGGTTGCCCCCCTTCACCACCCCTTCGGCCTTCCCCTGCCGCACGGTGAGCATCTGCCGGGCCACGATATGGAACGCGTCGCTCTCTCCTGCGAGGAGGCGGATCGCCTGCCGTTGCGAGGAGCGTTCTATCTGGCCGAGCGTCGTGATATTCGGCCCGTGCACGGTCACGAATCCGCAACGATCCATCAGGAAGGAATGAATGGCCGTGGCATCGGAAAAACCGATGAAGGGCTTGGGATGTTTCCGCAATTCGGCGATATGCGGGGTGAGAAGCGGCAACATCTGCAGGGCACCGTAACCGCCGCGGGCGGTCCAGACCGCTTCGGTCTCGGGATCGCGAAAGGCGTCGCGCATCTGGGCGACCCGCCGATCGGGGTCCCCGGCGAGATAGCCGGTCCGCGCGAACACCGCGTCGTCATACACCGGCCGCATACCGCGTCGCTCGAGAAAGGTGATGCCGGCGTTGAATAGCGCCGCATCGAAAGGCGACGAGGTCGCCACCACCCGCACTTTCCCGCCCGGCTCGACCGGCCTGAATCTTCTGATGGCCGCCGTCATAACGGCACCTCCCTGTCACAGTCGCCCTATTCTATAGCATATTCGGAGGGTTTTTCCACATTACACCGAAAAAAGAGGGGTATCCTAAAAATTTGCAAACATACTCCCTTCGTGATATGAGGCGCCGTACGCATAACCTTTTTCTCCATAGGAGGCATACATGTCCCAGAAGATCATGAAGGCCATCGACGGCAACATGGCGGCGACCCACGCAAGTTACGCACTGACGGAAGTTGCGGCCATCTACCCCATCACCCCCAGTTCCAACATGGGCGAATACGCCGATGAATGGGCGGCCTACGGGCGCGAGAACATCTTCGGTGAGAAGGTCATCGTGACCGAACTGCAGTCGGAAGGCGGCGCTTCGGGCGCGGTCCACGGCTCGCTCTCGGCCGGCGCGCTCACCACCACCTACACCGCGTCGCAGGGACTCCTGCTGATGATCCCCAACCTTTACAAGATCGCGGCCGAACTGCTGCCGGGCGTCTTCCATGTCTCGGCGCGCACCGTCGCGACCCACGCCCTGTCCATCTTCGGCGATCACAGCGATGTCATGGCCTGCCGCCAGACCGGCGTCTGCCTGCTGTCGTCCAACTCGGTGCAGGAGGCGCAAGATCTCGGGCTGGTCGCCCACCTGTCGGCCATCCGATCGAGCCTGCCGTTCATCCACTTCTTCGACGGCTTCCGCACGAGCCATGAAGTGAATAAGATCGCAATGATAGATTATGATGACATCAAGAGCGTCGTCGACCACGGCGCCATCGCCGCGTTCAAGGACCGCGCCCTTCGTCCCGAGCGACCGATATTGAAAGGTACCGCACAGAACCCCGACATCTTCTTCCAGGCCCGCGAGACCTGCAATCCGTACTACGACGCGGTGCCGCAGATCGTACAGGAAGAGATGGAAAAGGTGTTCTCCATCACCGGTCGCCGCTATAAACTGTTCGACTATGTCGGGCACCCCGAGGCGGAACGGATCATCATCGCGATGGGCTCCGGCTGCGAGACCATAGACGAGACCATCTGCCACCTGATGGAAAAGGGCGAGAAGGTGGGCGTGGTGAAAGTGCGTCTCTACCGTCCCTTCTCGGTCGAGCACCTGATGCAGGCATTGCCCCGCACCGTCAAGGCGATCGCGGTCCTCGACCGCACCAAGGAGCCGGGCTCCGAAGGCGAGCCGCTCTACAAGGATGTGGTCACCGCGCTCTACGAACAGGGCGACGACCTTATCGTGGTCGGCGGCCGCTACGGACTCTCTTCGAAGGAGTTCACCCCCGGCATGGTCAAGGCGGTCTTCGACAACCTCAAGGGCCGCTCGCCGAAGCATAATTTCACCGTCGGCATCACCGACGATGTGTCATTCACCTCGCTGCCCTACGAGCCGCTCGACACCGTCCCGGCCGGCACCACGCAGGCGAAGTTCTGGGGCTTCGGCTCCGACGGCACCGTCGGCGCCAACAAGGACGCCATCAAGATCATCGGCGACAACACCGATATGTTCGCGCAGGGCTATTTCCAATACGACTCGAAGAAGTCGGGCGGCGTCACGGTATCGCATCTCCGTTTCGGCAAGATGCCGATCCGGTCGACCTACCTGCTGACCGACGCCGACTATATCGCCTGCCACCGTCAGGCCTATGTCTACCTCTACGACCTCACCGAGGGACTCAAGCAGAACGGCACCTTCGTGCTGAACACCTCATGGTCGAAGGATGAACTGGAGGAGAAACTCCCGGCGGCGCTCAAGCGCGACATCGCGAAGAAGAACGCCAAGTTCTACATCATCGACGCGGTCAAGATCGCCGAAGAGGTCGGGCTCGGCGGCCGCATCAACATGGTCATGCAGACCGCCTTCTTCAAACTCGCCGGCGTCCTGCCGTTCGACAAGGCGATCACGCTCCTCAAAAAGGCGGTCGAGAAGACCTACGGCAGGAAGGGCGAGAAGGTCGTCAAAATGAATCACGACGCGATCGACCGATCGGCCGCAGCGCTCCATGAGTTCAAATATGACGCGAAGAAGTGGGCTGACGCCCCCGACACCGAGATCGACATCAAGAAGGTCCACGAGCCATACGCCGACGGCGAGGAGCAGTGGTTCGTCGAGACGGTCATCGGCAACATCGCCAAGATGAAGGGCGACCGCCTGCCGTCGTCGTGCTTCAACGCCGATGGTTCGTTCCCGACCGCCACCACCAAGTTCGAGAAGCGCGGCGTCGCGATAAAACTGCCCAAATGGATCTCCGCCAACTGCATCTCCTGTAACCAGTGTTCGTTCGTCTGCCCGCACGCCGCGATACGACCGGTACTGGTGAACGCCGAGGAAAAGGCGGGGGCTCCGAAGAGTTTCGAGACCATCAAACCCAAAGGCAAGGCGTTCGAGGGTTACGAGTACCGCATGCAGGTCTACCCGATGGACTGCCAGGGTTGCGGCAACTGCGCCGATGTCTGCCCCGCGCCCAAAAAGGCGCTCGACATGGTCTTCTTCGACGAGATAGCCGAGGTCGAGGCGCAGAACAATGACTTCTCGATCCATGTCCCGGTGCGTGATACTCTCATGAAGCCCGATACGGTGACCGGCTCGCAATATCGCCGACCGCTCTTCGAATTCTCGGGCGCCTGCGCCGGTTGCGGCGAGACGCCGTATGTGAAACTGCTCACCCAACTGTTCGGCGATCGGATGGTCGTCTCCAATGCGACCGGCTGTTCGTCGATCTACGGCGGCACCGCACCGACGATACCCTACTGCACCAACAAGGATGGGTGCGGTCCGGCGTGGGCCAACTCCCTGTTCGAGGACAACGCCGAACACGGCTACGGCATGGCGATCGCGATACGCCAGAAACGGGAACGCATCGAGATGCTCATGAAGCAACTGCTCGAACTCAAATGCGACTGCGGCGACGACTGCGACTGCGGCGACGAATGTCCGTGCGAACTGGCGCCCGAAACGAAGAAACTGTTCGAGGAATGGATCGCGAACAAGAAGAGCGCCGAGAAGACCCGCGAACTGGCGCCGAAACTCGAAGAGGCGCTCACCCGTGAGGCCTGTGACGATCCGCGGGTCGACGAACTGCTCGAGATGGCCGATTACTTCGTCAAGAAGTCGGTCTGGATCATCGGCGGCGACGGCTGGGCCTACGACATCGGCTACGGCGGGCTCGACCATGTTCTCGCGTCGGGCGAGGATGTGAATGTCCTCGTGCTCGACACCGAGGTCTATTCGAACACCGGCGGTCAGGCATCGAAGGCGTCGCAGTTCGGGCAGGTGGCCAAATTCGCCGCCTCCGGCAAGAAGATGCGCAAGAAGGATCTCGGCCTGATATCAATGACCTACGGCTACATCTATGTCGCCTCGGTCGCGATGGGAGCGAACCAGAACCAGACGCTCAAGGCGATGCTCGAGGCCGAACAGTACGACGGCCCCTCCATCGTCATCGCCTACAGCCCCTGCATCAACCACGGCATCGACATGACCCACTCGCAGAAGGAGATGAAACTTGCGGTCGAGACCGGGCTGTGGCCGCTTTACCGCTATAATCCGACGCTCAAAAAGGAAGGGAAGAACAACTTCCAACTCGACATGAAGGAGCCGACCCGCGATGTACAGGAGATCATCAACAGCGAGGTCCGCTTCAAAACACTCGAGAAGCAGTTCCCCGACGAGGCGAAGAAACTACACCAACTCCTGCGCGAGGACCTCAAGGATCGCTGGGAGCGTCTCAAGAAACTCGCCGAGCACGGGTTCTGATGATCCGCGAACGGATCGCCGAAATTCCAAGGCCCGCTGGGAACAGCGGGCCTTTTTTTGCGGCCGAGTGGCCCCATCATCTGTTGCTCATCCTCGTTTCCGGCTTCATCGCCTTTTACAAACTCTCTTTCGGCGACCTCTGGACCCATCTCGCGCAGGGTCGGTACATCCTCGAACACCGTACCGTACCATCCACCGATGTGTTCAGTTACACCTACTTCGGCAAGCCGTGGGCCAACTGGGAATGGCTTCACAACCTCATGACCGCCCTCTGCTGGGAACATCTCGGCCCCAACGGGCTGATACTGTTCCGCATGCTTATCCTCTGCGGCATCGCGGTCGCCACCTACCACCTCCTGCGACGCATACTTCCCGCACCGCTCGGCGCTCTTGCGCTCACCGGCCTCTCTCTGGTCCTCTTGCAGCAACGGGTCGCCGATCGCCCCCATTTCTTTTCCTATCTCTGCCTCGCGCTTCTGCTCCTTTTTCTTTCGCGCCCCCGGAACGCGTGGCGCGGCCCCCTCATCGCCGCCTTCGTGCTGCTTATCGTCTGGCGTAACAGTCACCCGAGCTGGGTACTCGGCCTCGCGCTTCTCGCGACAGGGTACGGCGACACCCTGCTATCGTCAAAGGACGGATCTTCGCGCCCTTCATGGCGCCTGCCGCTCCTTCTTTCCGTCGCCGCCATAGCCATATTCCTGCTCACGCCGATACCCATAGACCTGTCGGCCTACCTTTCGCTCCAGAGCGGAGAAGCGGATCTTCCGGAATGGAGGTCTCTCTTCTTCCTCGGCCCGGCGCTTCTCAGCGGCTACTATATCCTGTTCTTCCTCTTTTCCGCGGGACTGATCGCCGCCGCCGCGATCCGGTTCAGGGAATGTCCGTGCTACACACTGCTTGCGGTCGCCGTGCTCGCGAACGCCTACTGGCATTTCCGCTTCATCCCCGAAGCGGTCCTGCTGGGCATGCCGCTCATCGCCGCGGCGCTCACGCGATCCCCGCTCCCGACGCCCTCCCCGCGCCGCGCCGTGCTATGGGCGATCCTTCTCTGCACCTTGACCGCCTTTGCCGCCGAACATTTCCGGGACGACTTCAACCGGAAACGGGGACTCGGCATAGACGACACTATGGTGCCGCTTCACGCCGCCGACTTCATGAGGGAACACTCTCTCGGCGGCAATGTGTACGGACACTACTGGATATCCATGGACTTCCTGATGGGCTATCTCTACCCCGCCGTGAAGGTCGCCGTCGACATCCGCGTGCCGGGGCTCTACCCGTACGAGTTCGCCCGACGGTTCTGGGGCATCGAGTCGCTGAACGCCTTCCGCGCCGAGGTGGCTCCGCTACCGGTCGACCTTATCCTGCTCGGTCATCAGGAGACCCGCACCGCCGGCCACATGGATCGCGACCTCGAAAAGATGCTTCTCGACGAAGGTGCGGAACTCGTCTACTTCGACCGGTCGAGCGCCCTGTTCCGCACTCCCCGTATGGCGGATCGCGCGCTACGCCCTTTCACCGTACTCACCCGCTGGAACACCGACGCCAGCGCGCTGGAACGGATAGCGGGCGACCCGGCGCTCTTCGCGCGGACCGTCGAGGAACTGCGCATGCTCAAGGAACGGACCACCGGACGCGACGATTTCTACCGCGAGGTGCTGCAGGGGTTCTATGCCAAAGCGCCGCTCGGCGAAGAACAGCGGCACGCTCTTGAGGAACTTTACGGGGAAAGGTAGCGTCAGCCCGAAGCGGCGGTCTTTTCCAGCAGGGCACGGATGTCGCGCAGCTGATCTTTGAATTTTTCTATCCGATCCCCCGTCAGCACCGGCGCGGCGATCATCTTGATGCGGAGCGGATTCACCCATTGCCCTTTCTGCCGGATGCCGAAATGGAGGTGTGACCCGGTGCTCCGACCGGTGTTACCGACGCGACCGATAAGTTGCCCTCCCTTCACCGGCGCCCCCTGCCGGACCCCTATCGCGCTGAGATGCAGGTAATAGGTCTCGGTCCCGTCGATGTGCCGGAGGATGATCTTCTTTCCCGAATAGGGATCCTGCGCGGCGGTCGCCACGGTGCCGCTCGCCACCGCGTAGACCGGGTCGCCGACGCGCCCGCCGTAATCGACGCCGTTGTGCATCGATCGGCGACCGGTGATGGGGTGAATGCGGTACCCGAAGGTCGAGGTGACATGGATGCGGTCGACCGGCAGGCGCATCCCGCTCGACGCGAGCGCCTTACCCTCGACGGTGTAGTGGGCGTTGTAGGCCGACTTCGGGTCAGACTCCTCGTACCAGAACGCCTCTCGGTGACCGGCGACCTTTCCTTCGTAGGAGGCGTACAGCACCCGACCGCCCGGGATGCGCCGCCCTTCGGCGAACTCCTCCTCGACGAGTATCCGGTACCGGTCGCCGTTGCGGGCGTCGGTGTTGAACGATATCATCCCTTCGAGCGCGTTGTTGACCGCCTGCCGTATCCAGGTCGTCACATCATCGCGTTGGGCGAGCGAGGCGTTGAGCGTCCCCTGCATCTCCCCGCCGATGATGCGGCGCCGCGTCTCGGTCGGCAGGCGGGTATAGGAGTATTCGAACTTGCCAGTCGCGCCGCTCCGCACGAGATTGTGGAAGGTGACGATGTTCGGGCTGTAGGTGAACCGCTGGACCTTCCCCTCGGCATCGAACCAGACGCGCAACGACTCGCCGGCGTATATCCTGCTGAAATCGATGTGGTCCCGGATGGCGTTGGTGATCTCGAGCACATTGGCGAGCGTCGTCCCCTGTATCGCGAGGAGCGAATCCTCGAACCCCTTGTAGGGGAGGATCCACCCTTCGCGGTAGTCGGGGAGAAGACTCTCGTCGGGATTAAGAGAGGCGTACCCTACGGACGCGCCGTCGGGATTCGGCGATAGCGTATCGACCTCTTCGTCCGGATCCTCGTCGTAACAGCCGGTCAGGTGGCCGACGATCCCGAGGAGCGCCAGCGTCGCGACCGCGGCCAGCAACAGAAAACGCCCCCGGCGATCGGTATCTTTCGCAAAGATGAAGCGGTCCTGCCGGCCGGGGTTTCGAAGCATCGGCACCTCGTTTTTGTCGGCGCAGACTAACGCAAAGAGACCCTCTTGTCAACCCGAGAGGGACCATTCCATTGACTTTTTCTCAAAGGCCGCACACGATGGAGTGTCGACCACAGGGAGGATCGCATGTCACTGAAGAATATCTGGCGTATCGGGCTTGGCGGCTGGATACTTATCGCGATGCTCGCCGGCATCGCGGCGGGGGCACTCCTCGGCGACCGCGCGGCGGCCCTGCAACCGCTCGGCACACTGTTCATCCAACTCATCAAGATGCTCGTCATCCCACTCGTAGCGCTCTCCATCGTCACCGGCGCCGCCAGCGTCGGCAACACCGGCAAGGCGGGGAAGATCGGCATAGGCACCTTCGCCTACTACCTCGGCACGACCGCCATCGCCGTCTCGCTGGGACTCGCCTTCGGCCTCATCTTCGAACCGGGGGTCGGCATCGAGACCGAAAGCATCCGGTCGCTCTTCTCGGATGAATACGCCGACAAGGGGACGGTCCCCGGCTTCTGGGAGACGGTCTACGGGTTCATCCCGCAGAACCCCTTCGCCGCACTCTCGGGCGGCAACATCCTGCAGGTGCTTTTTTTCTGTCTTTTCTTCGGCTTCGGCCTCTCGGCGCTACCGGCGGCGAGAAAGGAGCCGCTCGTGGCGCTCCTTTCGAGCGGCACCGACATCCTCCTGTGGATGATCATGAAGGTGATGCTCCTCGCGCCGATCGGCGTCTTCGGACTCATGGCCGACGCGGTCGGCACCTTCGGCTGGGAGATACTCGGGCGACTCGCTCTGCTCTTCGCGATCTATGTCGTCGCGCTCCTGATACAGACCTTCGGCCTTTACCCGGTCCTGATAAAACTGCTCAGTTCCTTTTCACCGTGGCGATTCGTCAAGACCATCGCCAAGGTACAGATGGTGGCGGTCTCCACCAGTTCGAGCATGGCGACCCTGCCGGTCAACATGAGGATATGCGAAGAGGAACTGGGGCTCTCGCCGGCGACCACCTCCTTCGTCCTGCCGCTCGGCGCGACGATAAACATGGACGGCAACGCCATCTACTACGCGCTCGCCGCCGTCTTTTTCGCGCAACTCTTCGGCATCGATCTGACGGCGGCCCAGATGGTCGCCATCGTGCTCACCGCGACGCTCGGCAGTATCGGTCAGGCAGGGGTGCCGGGGCCGTCGCTCATGGTGGTGGCGGTACTGATCGCCGCAGGGATACCGGTGACCGGACTGCCGCTTCTGTTCGGTGTCGACCGGTTGTTCGACATGTTGCGCACCGCCGTCAATGTGACCGGCGACGCCAGTTGCGCCGTCATCATGGACCGCTTCAGTAAGAACGCGTAGATATACCTTCACCCGCCGATGAAGCGGGCCGCCTGATAAACTATGACCGCGGCGATATAGGCGAGGAGCGTCATCCCGACATACTGCACCGTCGCCCATTTCCAACTGCCGGTCTCCGCCTTGACCGTCGCGAAAGTGGCTATGCAGGGGGCCGAGAAGAGGATGAACACGAGAAAGGCGAGCGCCGCCGCCGGCGGGTAGGTGTCGCGCAATTTTTCCGAAAGCCCCGACCCGATGATGCCGGTCCCCTCCTGCCGGAACAGTATCGCCGACTGCGACACGAACATCTCTTTAGCGGCGAGCGACGCGAGCGCGGCGTCGGCGACCCGCCAGTCGCCCCCCATCAGCGCAAAGGCCGGTTCGGTCGCCGCGCCGATACGACCGAGCAGCGACCCGCGCGCCTGCTGCTCGGACGACCCTTCGGTCCGCGGCCACGCCGAGAGCATGCCGAGCAGGATGCTCGCGATGAGTATCGTGGTCCCCGCCTTTTCGAGGAAGTGGCGCCCCCGTTCCCAGGTCGAGCGCAAAAGATCGCGCATCGGCGGCAGGGCGTAGGCGGGCAGTTCGACCGCGCACCCGCACCGGTCGCCCGGAAGCACGGTCCGGCGCAGGAAGAGGGCGACAAGTATCGAAGTGAGCACGCCGACGAGATAGACGCCGAGCATCGCCGCCGCCTGCCACGCGAACGGGAAAAAGGCCGAAACGATGAGCAGATAGACCGGCAGTCGACCCGAACAACTGAGGAACGGCACCATCATGATGGCGGTCAGCCGTTCGCGCCGATCCTTGATGAGCCGCGTCGCCATGACCGCAGGGACCGAACAGCCGAACCCGAGCGCGAGCGGCAGGAAACAGCCGCCCGAGAGACCGATGCGGGCCATGAACCGGTCGAGTAGGCGGGCGCCGCGTGCCAGATAACCGCTCTGTTCGAAAAAAGCCATGCCGATGAAAAGTATGAAGAGGTTCGGCGTATAGGCGAGCACGCCGCCGACCCCCGCGATGGCGCTCGTCACGATCGCGAGCGAGAACGAATCGGCGCCGAATGGCCAGGCGTCGGCCACGAAAGCCGAAAGGTAAGCAAAGAGATGTTCAAGCAGTATGGCGGCCGGACCGCCGATCGCGAAGACCAACTGCAGGAAAAGATAGACCACGAAGGCGAACAGCAGGAGCCCCCACCGCGGATGGAGCGCCCAGCGGTCCACACGACCCGACACCCGCGCCCCGGCGCTCGCGCCCTGTTCCCAGAACATCATGAACATCGGAAAGCGACCCTCGTAACGGAGAAATCTTTTCGCTTTTTTGAATATAGTTAGCAGAACCTAACTTGTCAAGAACTTTTTTCGTCTTTCCTAATTTTTGTTGTTGACACGAGCGATTTGGGCATTATACTCATGCAAGGTCAACCTAATGAGGGGAGGCGCGCATGACCGAAATGGTATCGGGACTCACGGCGGTACAGGAGGACTATCTCGAGGCGATCTACCGCCTGACGGTCGAACGGAAGGTGGCGCGCAACAAAGAGATCGCCGAGGCGCTCGGCGTCAAGACCGCCACGGTGACCGGCGCGGTCCAGCACCTCGCCGAACTCGGCTATGTGAACTATGAAAGCCACGGCTATGTGACGCTTACGGCCATCGGCACGAAACTGGCGAAGGAACTGCTCGAGCGGCACGAACTCTTCTACGAGTTCTTCCACGAGATCCTCGGGCTCGAGGAAAAGGTTGCCGACGAGGTCGCCTGCCGTACCGAGCACCACATCACCGGCGAACCCTACCGCCGTTTCCGCAATCTCGTCGCCCATTTCCAGAAATGCCCGCATCCAGAAAAATACCAGAACTGATCGGACGACCGCCATGCAGATATTCGGCCCCGTTCCCTCGCGCCGGCTCGGCTGGAGTCTCGGCGTCAACACCCTGCCCGAGAAGATATGCTCCTATTCCTGCGCCTACTGTCAGGTCGGACTGACGGAACATTTCGATCGCGAGCGCCGTATCTACGCCGACCCGCAGGAGGTCGCGCGGGCGGTCGCCGAGAAGATCGCGAAGGTCGTCGCCAAGGGGGGAGCGGTCGATGTCGTCTCGTTCGTCCCCGACGGTGAACCGACGCTCGATGCGGGACTCGGCGCGCAGATCGCGGCGGTCCGTTCGATGGGCAAGGTCGCCGTCATCACCAACGGCTCGCTCATGGATCGCGCCGATGTGCGGCGCGACCTTGTGCAGGCCGACATCGTATCGGTCAAAATAGACACCGTCGATCCGGCCGCTTGGCGGAAGATCGACTGCCCGGCCACCGGACTCGAACTTCCCGCGATCCTCGACGGCATCCGCCTCTTTGCGAAGGAGTTCAAGGGAACCCTGCTCACCGAGACGATGCTCTTGGGCGGGGTGAACGATGATCCCGCACGACTCACCGCCACCGCGAGATTTATCGCGTCGCTTGGCCCCAAGAAGGCCTATATCCTCGTCCCGACCCGGCCTCCGGCGCGGCTCGACATCGCCTTGCCCTCGCCCGAGACCCTTGCCGCCGCGTGGCAGATATTCAGCGCCGCCCTGCCGCCCGATACCGCCGAGATGCTCACCGGCCACGAGGGGAACGCCTTCTCCTCGACCGGCGACGCGCGGGCCGACATACTCGCCATCACGGCGGTCCATCCGCTCCGCACCGAGAACATCGAGAGCATCCTCACGGCCGCCGGCGCTTCGTGGGCCGTCGTCGAGGCGCTCAAGAGCGAAGGGCTCGTGAACGAGGTCACCTTCGGCGCCGACCGCTTCATCGTCCGCACCCTCCATACCTTCACGAAAGGATGAACCCATGAAGAAACACCTGTTCAACATGTCGCTCGGCGCGGTGGTCATCATCGTCGCGGTCCTTATCGGCTGGCGTTACCACGCATACCTGCAATACCGCGAAACGGTGAAGGAGGAACTGGCGCGCCCCGACACGATAACCGAGAAGTTCGGCAAGGAACTGGCCACCGCCCCCGCTCCCGAGGCGACCCCTCCCTCACCGACCGACCTGACCACACCGCCCGCACCGCAGCCCGCCGCCGCACAAGGCTTAGGCGGACAAGCGGGGCTCAAGGAAACGACCGACGGCGCGTTCCAGGTCAAAAAAAGTTACACGGAGCACGGACGGCAGGTGGTGGTGAAAAGCGCCGGTGATGCCAAGGCCTACAAAAAGGCGGGGACGAAATTCGCGATGGTCGAACCGAACTGGGAAGCGCCCTACAACCTCAATTATCAGGGGCTCCGCAAGGTGAATCTCTACCTGCGCCTCCATGACAAGTGGCCGCAGGAGGTCATCCAACAGTTGAACGGCGCGGCGGTGACGATATCGGGCATCGTGATGCCGACCGGCCCGGTGACGCAGGACGGCACCATGCTTGAATTCTGGCTCGCCAACCCAATCGTCGTGATGGCAGGCTGCGTCTTCTGCAATCCCCCCACCTTCGCCGATCTCCTGCATGTCGAGACGATGTCGGGCTTCAAGCCGCTCACGGTGAACCGCGAACAACTCTACACCGACACCGTGCCGGTCACCGTCACCGGGCGGCTCACCTTCGGCTACCGCAAGACGGGCGACGGCGTCGAGTCGCTGTTCCAGTTGGAGATGCGGGACTGGCGCATCATCGAACGGTAAGCGCGGTCACCGCCCGTATCAATACTTTTCGTGCAGTTTTCTCTCGATGACATACAGGGCGATCTGACGCGCCCCTTCCTGCGTGTATCTGAATTTGGCCCGGAGGTTCTTTATCAGTTCGCGCACATCGCGCTGTATCCGGTCGTCGTACACCGCGAAGGCCGCGGTACCGAGATCGGTCACCGCGCGGCGGAAGTTATCGTTGGCGGCATACGGGGCGAGCGCATTCTCCCGCAGGGTGCGGGTGTAGCGATCAAAAAGCGTCCGGTACAGGGTCGTTTCACGGAGTTCCTTCCCTTCCACCTTCATCTCCTGCGTGACGGTCACCGTGACATATTCGGCGTGCGTCTCCTCGCGGAACTCGGCGCGCCGCCTCTCCGACGCGTCGGTCCCGAGCAGGATCCCCTCGATACCGCGCAGGTACTCCTCGGTCACCGTGACGGTGTCGCCGGTCGCGGCGTTCTTTTCGACCGCGCCCATGTCGAAATTTATCGCGAACAGATAGTTCCGGACATCGCGTGATATCTGATCCTCATTGAAGAACGAGAGCGCCGTCCTCACCTCCTGCAGCACGCCGTAATCGTACAGATCCTCGAGAGAATCGAGGAAATCGCCCGGTATCTCGTCGAACAGCGGCTCGCCCGGCTGCCGGAAGAAGCGTATCACCATGTCCATCGTGATGGGCGTGCCCGGCTCGCAGTAGCGGGTGAGCAGCTGCGCGAAGATATTGAGCGACTGGCGCCCCGAGAAGCCCTTGAAACCTTCCTGTTCCGATTCGGCGAGCAGGTCGGTGCGCACCGCGCGGTCAAACCCGCGGACATCCTCCTCCGACAGCCACTCGGGGATATGCCCGGTGTAGAGATCCATCTTGAGCAGGAGCGCGTCGGCGTCCATGTACTTCCGGTAACGGTCGGTGTCGCCTATCCACGCGCGAATGGCCGGCGAATCCTTTTCGAGCCGGGAGGCCACCACGATCTTGGCGACATTGGTAAGCACGCCGGGCAGGAACAGGCGGTCTATCGCCTTGCCGAACTTGTTGCGGTAGACGGCGACCTCGGTGTTGTAGTCGAGTATGTACGGTATCCGCACCGTGATGATGCGATCCTGGAACGATTTGACATCCTGATAGTGCACCTTGTCCTCGGGATTCACGAGCCCGACGAACAGCGACTTGACGCGCTCCTCGGTCAGATCGACCTTGTGCACCCCGTCGCTGATGATGCCGTGCAGGTCGCGCAACCGCTCGATGTTGTTCTCCTTGATGTCCATGAGCGCATAGACGCCGTTGTTGGTCTTGGCGAGCACCGAATAGAGGAACTCGACGCCGTCGTTCTTCAGCAGGTCGCTGATGAGCCGCTGGAGCCGCGGGTTGGTTATCGGCTTGCGGTACAGCGGGTCGCCCGGGTTGAAGATGGATATGCCGCTCCCGAACTGGCGGTTGAAATGCATCTGTCGGGCGCTGATCATGTTGAACACCTCGAGCGGGTCGCCGAGTATGTCAAGCAGGATGTCGTACAGCGACCGGCAGATGGCGCACGGGATGCCCTTGAACACCCACTCGTACTCCTTGCGGTGGAACAGTTTGTCCTTGAACGAGCCCTTCGCGATGAGTTCGTCGAGGAACTCGCGCCGGTAGGAACGCGGTATCTGCAGTATCGGGTGATCGCCGCTCGGGCACGAGAAGGTCAGGAACTTCTTCGGCAGGCGCGCGTCGAGATCGCGCAGGTCGTCGAGGCGTTCATGCAGTTCGTGGCTTTCGACGCCGTCGGCGGCGCGGCGCAACGGACGCTCGATGTTCTGGTAGCCGCCGAGCCGCTCGATGTTCAGGCGCCAGTAGGTCTTGAAATAACTCCCCTCCGCGGTGCGGACATACTCCTCAAGCCGCTGGAGGATGGTGTTGAGAAAGGTGCTCTTGCCGCTGCCGGGGGGGCCTTCGAACAGGATGATGTGATTGTCCCGGAGCCCTTTCTTGAACCCGTTGACGAGCGTCATGAGCCGGTTGGCGAACAGGCGGTCGGCGAAGAAGGGGTTGTCGTGGCCCCGCACGAAGAGATCGGTGCAATCGTAGCCGGCGAACCCGACCGATTCGGGGTCGCCCGACCGCTCGTCCCGCGCCGACCGGACATACTGGTGCACCATGTCGTGGAACAATTGGAATATGTCGCGGAACATCCGTTCGGGACGGTCGGCCGCGAGACGCAGGAACCGGTCGAAGGCCAGCGGTTCGCGCCGGTCGCGGTCGCGCAGGCGGGTGCCGAGACTGATGAGCGCCCCGACCCGTTCGCGCGGCTCCTCACCGGGCACCTCGACGATATGATGCGCGTAGATGTCCTTGAGCCGTTTACGCGCCTGCTTCTCGCTTTTTTTGCGCTGGATGTCTTCCATGTCCCCCCGCGGGTCTTACGACTCGATGGTACCCGGTTCGTACTCCTCGTACTGCCACTGGAAGTTGTCGATGAGGACCGCCGAATTGTAGATGTAGTCGGAACTGCCCGACGGGCCGGTGTCCCATATCACGAAGCGCAGTTCGATGACCTCGCCCCCCTTGACATTGCCGCGGGTGGTCAGCCAGCCGGTGCCGCCGTAGGAGCCGAAACCGGTGCCCGCCAGTTCATCGGTGTTCACGCAGGTCGTGATGACCGTTCCGGCGTCGCTTGTCCCGTTGACGCACTGCTTGAAGAGCCCCGCCGGAGCGAGATTGACGCCGACCGGGTTGCCGTCGCCGTCCATCGCAAGGTTCTTGTCGGTCGGGTTGGCGAGTTCCGGGTTCTCGACCGGCGCGACATAGGTCGAATCGAGGAGGGTCAGGAAGAAGTCGTTGTAATCTGAGCAGACATATTTGACATATTCCTGCGAGAAGAAATAGACATTGACGCTGAACGACTTCGCCGCGGCGGGCACCCGGACCCGCAGTTTGAACATCACCGGGTCGTTGACCGAGCCGGCGGTGCCGGCGCCGCCGCAGACCGGGGCGGCCGGGAACACATTGCCGTTCAGCGTGAGCCAGTCGGCCGGCGCCGTGCTCTGGGCCATCTGCTTGCCGCCGAACTTGTCGCTGTCGAACGGGTTGGCGGCGAACCCGGTGGTGAGCATCGCCATCCTCGCGCCCGCCGTCGGGGTAAGCACCGAGCCGAACGAGGGGAAGATGCCGTGGCTCTGGGCATGCGGGGTCCCGGTGCCGCTCGGGAGCAGGAACTCGGCGCTGATGACGCCCCACGCCTCGCCCCCCTCGGTAGCGGTGGCGCACAGGCCGATGACCTTCGCGAAATCGATCGGGTCGGTCGAGGAGTCAAGCACGCTCGCGTCGCAGTCGTAGAGTCCTTCGTCCACCTCGTCGTTACAGTTATCGTCGAGCCCGTTGGGTATCTCGGGAGCGCCCGGGTAGACATTCTTCGGGTCGGGACAGCCCTCCTCGCCCTCGGTGGTGTAGCAGCAGTCGAGCCCGCCGCACTCGGTGACACCGTCCTTGTCCTGATCGAGATCGTCGGCGGTGCCGTTGCAATCCTGATCTACCTCGTCGCCACAGGTATCGTAGAGCGGCTTCACCTCACCCGAACAGGCGGTCCAGCCGGAGCCGTCCTCCTTGCAGAACCTCTTGCCCGCCTTGCAGGCGCCGACCCCTTCGGTCCCCTCGGGGCCGGTGTAGGGGCAGTCCTCCTGCGTCATCGGGACGCAGGCCATCCCGTCGGCGTCGATGTCCATGTCGATGTCGGGAACGAAGGTGTCGTCGTCGTCGGTCAGCGCGTCGTCCACCTCGCCGCCGTCATCGGTCCCGCCGCCGTCGTCCGGTTTGTCGGTATCGGTGTCGGCATCCTTGTCCGCGGGGATGTCGATGTCGCCGCTCACCTCCTCGCAGAGTCCGGTGCTCTCATTGCACGCCCACCCTTCCGGGCACTCCTCAAGGCATGCCGAGACCTTCTTTTCGTCGCAGGAGACCGCGACGAACGCCAGAACGAACAGAGCCAGCCACACAAGTCCTCTCATCGCGGTTCCCCACTGACAGTTAGCCGTAAAACGATGGTATGGTAGCATATCTCTTTTCAAAACGCAACCTGAAGCGTCCTCTCTTTTTTCAGGGCGCCGGCGTGGTCCCGCCGGTGAGAAAGAAGCGGACGATACGCTCCCGGTCAGGCACCGTATCGACCACCAGATGGCGCGTCTCCCATACCTGTTCGCGTATCGCGACCGTATCGACCGCGCCGCCGCCGGGCCCGCGGGCGCCGCCGATGAGCATCCGGCGCGGCGCGCAGGCCGAGATGAGGTCGCCGATGTCGGCGAGCCGCAGGATCGGCGCCGCGTGGAGCGCCATGCCGGGAACGGGAGCGGCGCCGGGCGTCATCGTGAGGGGCGTATCGGTCAGCGCCACCGGCGCCAGTTCGGCCGACAGGTTCGCCGCGAGCAGCGCCGCGAGCGTCGCTTCGGGCCCGTCGGCGTACAGGCCGATCGGCCCGGCGGCCACCCGATCGGTCCGGTTCCGCAGGTAGGCCACCGCCGACAGGATGTCCTGCGCCCGCAAAAAGGCGAGCGGCACCCCGGCGACGAGCGCCGCCGCCGCCGTGCGCCGTTCCGGATCGGCGGTCAACGCCACGCCCAAAAAGTTCTCGGCGCTCCCGCGCCGCAGTTCCATCTCCAGCACGGCCAGCCCTTCCGACCGCAGCACGGCGGCCAGCCGTCCCGCCGCCCCCGTTCCGGTCGCGACGATGACCGCTCGTGCCGGGAGGAACGGCCCCGTCAGACGGGCCGTCAGGACGGTGTCGGGCGCGGGGTAGAACGAGAGTTCCTCCTCTTTCATCTTTTCCACGGTCCGTTCTTCCCGTACCACCGCCTCATGGGTCGCCGGGCCGAACAGACCTTCTCCCGACAGGTCGCGCAGGAGTTCGGCAAGCCGGGTGGCGTAGGCGAGCGGCCCCTCCGTGTCGCGCATCGTGCGGATCGCCGCACGGATCGACGCCGCCTCGCGGGCGGCGAACGCGGCAAGCGCCCCGGCGGGGACCGGTTCGATACCGACGACCGTGTCGCGTTCGGACGGCGGGTCCTCCTCCTCGTCGAGGCGACCGGCGGGCAGGCCGTGGTCGCGCAGAAATTCGTACAGCACCGCGCGGTGCGACGGCAACAGCGGGCCGCTCCCGTCGGCGACAACAAGGTCGAGTTCCTCTTCGGCCCCGAGGAACCGGTAGGTCACGCGCCCCTTGCGCACCGTCTCGGTCGCCGCCGCCGTGCGGCGCCGGTCCTTCTTGCCGGCGACGACGAGGAGCGGACGCGGCGCGACAAGACCCACCAGATGGTGCTGCTCGATATCACGGCGGGAGAAGAGCGTTACCCGTGAGAGTTCGGAAAGACGCTTTTCGCGTATCATCGCGCCGTGATCGTCGAGCGACAGGAGCAGGGCGCCGGCCGACAGGCGCGGATCGAGCGCGAGCGCGTAGAGCGCGGCGGTCCCGCCCTCCGCATGGCCGGCCGCCATGATGCGGCCGCCGTCGACCCCGGGGAACCCCCGGAGCCACCCGGCCGCCGCCAACACCTCACGCGTCGCGATGCCGGGGATGGTGATACCGAGCGAAAGCAGATCGACGATGCCCGGATCCCCCTCGGCCCGTTCGCCGACGCCCGGCAGATCGAGCAAGAACACCGCGATCCCGCTTGCGGCAAGCGTCGCGGCAAGCCGACGGTACGGGGCGTACCCTTTGCCGTTCCCATCGCCGGCGACGAACACGAGGGCCGGGAAGGGCTCCGGCGCACCGACGGGCAGATACAGGTTCGCCGGCGCCTCGAGCGGGCCGGCCGCGGTGACGACCAGCCGCCGGAACCGGTAGCGTTCGGTCACGATATCCTCGCCGACGGCACGGACGGCGGACTCCGTCGCGGAAAGATACTGCAGACCGATCGCCTCGGTCGCCTTCCGGCGGTACAGCGAGGCGGCCGCCTCGCGATCGGCGCGTTCCGCCGGTTCGGGGAGGGCGCCAGGCGGGCCCGCCGCCGCGAAGGCGTCTATCGTGCGGTCGGCGGTCCGCTCTCCGGGGAAGAAGAGCGGCGCGACGACGCCACGCGCAAGCAGGAGAACGAAGATCAGGACCGTTGCCGATAACGCAGGAACGACGATCGCGCGTCTCATGTCCGCCCGGAGAGCCGCTCCGGCAGTTTGAACAGGAACAGCAGATTGACGAGCACCACCGCCAGAGGCAGGAGCGCCAGAAGCACCCACGAATCGCGCGGCACGAAGTTATGGATGTCGAACAGGAGCGTGAGCGGGAACACCCACACGCCCCACCGGAGCCACACCCGCGGCGCACCCGCCGCGAACAGCGGCAGGACCGCGATGAAATACCAACTGTGGAACCGGAGCGAGGTGAAGCAGATGACGAGCACCATGATCCGCAGGAAGACGAGGAAGGGCTCGTCCCGGCGCCGCGCGAGACGGATGATCTGCCACACCGTGACGGCCGCGACGGCGCCGAGCAACACGGTCCGCAGGGCGGTCTGGAGCGTGGCCTCGTACGGGGCCAGCGCGGGGAACAGCAGGTTCAGCCCGTAGGGGATGAGATAGGGCAGGTTGTTCATCGGCTCCTCGGCGAGAAGCGGCTCATACAGCGCCCGCAGACTGGCGGCGCCGCCCCAGTACGGCACATACAGGAGCGCCGCGAGCAGGCCCGAAAGCAGCGCCGCGGCGACGATCGTCGTCACGGAGCGGCGGTTCACCCCCTCGTCGCGGTGCCACAGGAAGATCGCGAGCAGGAAGAGCGGCAGGAGATACAGTTTTATCTGCACGCCGGCCGTCAGCAGGAGCGCCCCGAGTATCCACCGGCGGTAGAGGAGCGAAAGCAGTGCCCCGGCGAGGAACAGCACCGCGAACAGGTCGTTGTGCCCCTGCCCGACCCCCTGCGCCCACAGGAGCGGCGAGAGGAGGATGAAGGGGCCGGCGGCGGTGGTGGTGTTCCCGAACCGTTTGAGCAACAGGGCCATAGCGTCGCAGAACAAGAAAAAGGCGCCAAGCGACAACAGTTTCCACGCGAACAGCCCGGCGATGGGCGACTGCCCGCCGACGAACGCGGCGAACTGCGCGAGCGACAGGGCGGCGGGCCCGTACTTGCAATACGGTCCTTCGGCCCAGATGGGCGGCACGAAGCGGTGGTATATCGACGCGGCGAGGTCGGCCACATCGGTGTAGGGATTGAAGCCGTTCAGCGGCGCCTGCCCGCAGGAGAGATAGATGTAGATGTCGTTCGAAAGGAGCGGCAGGCCGACGAGTGAAATGACCGCGAGCGCCTTGGCGAGCGTCAGGGTGCGGTCGAGCGTGAGCCCCAATGCATCGCACCGCAGGACCGCGTTGTAGTATCCGTAGGCGACGAGCAGCACCGCGGCAAAGAAAAGGATGCCGATGATCTCGGCGGCGGGACCGGGCGGAAAGACGACATCGAGCCCGATGGTACCGGCCGCCCGCCACCGGACGAACGACAGCGCCGATATCGTGACCGCCGCCGCGACGAGCGGCAGATGGACAAGCCGGTGGAGCGGGGTTATCTTCACGGCACGGCCGTCACTTGTTCTTCACGATGGCGCGGGCGAAGTTGGGGAGCGCGAGCGCGCCGCGGTGGATGTCGGGATTGTAGTAGCGGCTGTTCGCGGCGATCTTCGCGCTGCGCGCCGCGGCGAACTTTTCCAGCCGGTGGTCGTCGGAGGCGAACGAGATGGTCCAGAAGCCCGATGGATAGAGCGGTATCATCGCGATGTAGGTCTGGACATGCTTGAAGACCGCGCCCATCGCGGCGGTCATGGAGCCCATCGTCTCCTCGAAGAACCACGGGCTCTCGCTCTGCGACACCATGATGCCGCCGGGGCGGAGCGCCTTTTTGACGAGCCGGTAGTAGTCCTCCTTGAAGAGCGCCACGCCGGGGCCGACCGGGTCGGACGAATCGGTGATGATGACATCGAAATAGTTCTCGTGCCGTTGCATGAAGGCGAACCCGTCGGCGAAATGGCAGGTCACCCGCGGGTCGCGGAGGCCGGCCGTGGTCGAGGGGAAATATTTCTCGCAGACGCGGGTGACCCGCTCGTCTATCTCGCACAGCACCGCTTCCTTCACCGTATCGTGGCGCAGTATCTCGCGGATCGCGCCGCCGTCGCCGCCGCCGACCACGAGCACCCGTTCGGGCTTGGGATGGGTGCACAGCGGCATGTGGGTGATCATCTCGTGGTAGACGAACTCGTCCTTCTCGGAGAGCATCACGAGCCCGTCGAGCGTCAACAGGTTGCCGAAGAACTCGGTCTCGAACACCTCTATCTTCTGGAAGGCGCTCTGCTCCTCGTGCAGTTTTCGCTTCACCTTGAGTCCCAGCGAGGCACGGTCGTCATAATTCTCGTAAAACCACATGACCGCCTCCGTAAAAAAAGGGGCGGGGGCCGGAAAAACAGGTCAGCATAGCGGAAACCGCCCCGTTTTGCAATTTCGTCGGGCACAAAAAAATTGTAATCCGCCCAAAGAAAGATACCGTACGCCCCGTGATCGGCGCGACCACCGACGGGAGACCACCATGAAGATAGCCATGATATCCTCCGAATGCGTACCCTACGCGAAGACCGGCGGGCTCGCCGATGTCGTCGGCGCCCTGCCGCAGGCGCTCGCCGGACTCGGCCACGAGGTCGTCGTCATCCTGCCGCTCTACGGCTGCATCGATAAGGAAAAGCACCGCCTGCGCCCCGGCATGGAGCAACTCGGCGTGTGGATGGGCAACACGCTCGAATGGTGCGCCGTGCATCAGGCGACCGCCGAGGGCAAGGTCCCGGTCTATTTCATCGAGCACAACCGCTATTTCCAGCGTGACGGGCTGTACCATGACGCGTGGTTCAACGATTACCCCGACAACCCGCGCCGGTTCGCCTTCTTCAGCCGCGCCGCCCTGCAACTCCTGCGCGACCTGTACTGGATGCCCGACATCGTCCACGCCCACGACTGGCAGGCGGCGACCGCCATGGCGTACCTCAAGGTCTGGCACTGGAACGACCCGCTGCTTTCCAAGGCGGCCGGCATCCTCACGATACACAACCTCGCCTATCAGGGGGTGTACGGCACCGAACATTACGACTACAGCGGGCTCCGGTGGGAGAATTTCAAACCCGATATCTTGGAGGACCACGGCCGCGTCAACTACCTCAAGGGCGGCATCCACTTCGCCGACCGGGTCAACACGGTGAGCCCGACCTACGCGAAAGAGACCCTTTCCGGCCCGCTCTCCTGCGGATTGGCGCCTTTCCTGAGCGCCAAGGGGGACCGTTACCTCGGCATCCTCAACGGCGTCGACTACTCCCGCTGGTCGCCCGAGAGCGACCGCTACCTCCCCCGCCCCTACTCGGCCGACGACCTCGCCGGGAAGGCGGCGGCGAAGGAACTGCTCCAGCGCACGCTGGGACTCGCGGTCGACCCTGAGGTCCCGGTGATCGGCGTCGTCAGCCGGTTCGTCGCGCAGAAAGGGCTCGATGTGGTCGCGGCGGCGCTCGACCGCATACTCGCCGACATGGTGGTGCAGTTCGCCGTGCTCGGCGCGGGCGACAAGGGGCTTGAACAATACTACGGCTCTCTGGCGGCGCGCTACCCCGGCCGCGTCGGCGCCTACATCGGCTACAGCGACGAACTGTCGCACCTCATCGAGGGGGGGAGCGATCTGTTCCTCATGCCGTCGCAGTACGAACCATGCGGGCTCAACCAGATATACTCGCTCCGCTACGGCACGCTTCCCGTCGTCCGGGCGACCGGCGGGCTCGACGACACCGTCGAGCAGTACGACGAAAAGACCGGCGCCGGCACCGGCTTCAAGTTCCAGTACCTCTCGCCCGACGCGGTGTACGACACCGTCGGCTGGGCGGTGAGCACCTGGTACGACCGTCCCGCCCACTTCGCCGCGATGCGCCGCGCGGCGATGGCGAAGGATTTCAGTTGGGAAGAAAGCGCCAAGCGCTATCTCGAACTCTACCGGCAGGCGCTCGCCGAAAAAGATCCCGAACGCTCTTAGATCGCGACGACGACCCGCGCCCCCGGCGCCCGTTTCGCGGTGAGTTCCCTCAGTTGCCGTTCCAGTTGATTCCTTGAATCTATCGCCCAGAGATTCTCCAGTTTCAGGTACAACTGCAGGGTGACATAGGCATCGGCGAGCGCCCGGTGCATCGTCCCCAACTGCTTGAGGTTGAGGAAGTTCTTGAGCGTCGCGAGCCGGTAGTTGGGCGAGCCGAGGAACCGTTTGCGCGCGGCGGTCAGCGTATCGTAGTATTGCAGTTCGCGCTGGATGCCGAGCAGGCCCATCTGCGCCTTGAGAAAGCCGCTGTCGAATTCGACATTGTGCATCACCACGAGGTCGTCGCCGATGAGGTCGAGCAGTTCGGGGACGGCGACATCGAGCGGGGCGGCGCTCGCCACCATCGAGTCGGTGATGCCGTGGACGCGCACCACCTCGGCCGGTATCGGGCGGCCGGGGTTGACCAGAGCGTCGTAGATGCCCACGATGGCGTGGTCGCGCCATTTGACCGCGCCGATCTCGACGATACGGTCCTCCTTGGCGAAGTCGAGCCCCGTCGTCTCGAAGTCGATGACCGTCACCGCATCCACGGCCGTCTTTTCCCCGTTACTTGTGGATGACGCGGCCGAGCGCGTCGAGCACCGCCTCGAGCGACGCCTCGCAGAGCGTCGGGTGCGGGTGGATGGCCTCGACGATATCCTCCGCCTTCGCCTTGAGACGCAGGGCGGGAAGGAATTCGCTGATGAGATCGGTCGCCCCGTGGCCGATGATGTGGGCGCCGAGCAGTTCGTGCGTGCCTTCGGCGATAAGCACCTTGACGAAGCCCGCGGTCGTCCCCGACGCCACCGCCTTGCCGTTCGCCGAGAAGGGGAAGCGGCCGACGGCGTAGGCGACGCCCAGTTCCTTCGCCTTCTCCTCGGTCAGCCCGACCGACGCGATGGACGGCTCGCAGAAGGTGCACCCGGGATTCTGCCGATAGTCTATGGGGTGGGGATGAAGCCCCGCGATATGTTCGGCCGCGTGGCTCCCCTCGTGTTCGGCGGTGTGGGCGAGCATCGGCGTCGCGATGAGGTCGCCGATGGCGTACACGCCGGGGACCGCGGTCTCATAGTGTTCGTTCACCGGGATGAAGCCGCGCGGATCGGTCGGTATCCCCGCCGCACCCAGCCCGAGCGCGCCGCTGTCGGGACGGCGGCCGACCGCCGAGAGTATCTTTTCCACCGTGACGCTCTTGCCGCCCGCCAGCGTGACGAGCATGCCGTCGGCTGTTTTCTCGGCCTTCTCGACGCAGGTGCCGGGGTAACACTTTATCTTCCGTTTGCGGAATTCCTTATACAAATCCTTGCTCACCTCGCCGTCCTCGAGCGGGACGAACCGGTCGAGCGCCTCGATGAGATGCGTTTCGACCCCGAACACCGAGAAGATGTAGGCGAACTCGACGCCGATGGCCCCCGCCCCGATGATCGCGATGCTTTTCGGCAACTTCTCGCAGAAGAGCGCGTGGTCGCTCGACCAGACGCCGTCGCCGTCCACCTTGATGTGCGGCAGGTCCTTCACGGCCGACCCGGCGGCGATGATGATATGGTCGGCGGTGTAGCGGTCGTCCCCGACCGCCACCTCCTTCGGGCCGGTGAAGCGGGCCGCACCGCGGATGACGCGGATGTTGTGCTTCTTGAACAGGAACTCGATCCCCTTGTTGTTCTTCGCGACCGCCCCCTTCGCGTGGGCCACCACCTCGCTCCAGTTGAAGGTCGGCTCGGCGTGAACGCCGAACCGGCACGCATCCTGCGCGTCCTCGAACGCCTCGGCGGCGCGGATGAGCGCCTTGGCCGGGATGCACCCCCAGTTGAGGCAGGTGCCGCCGAGCGTGCCGGTCTTTTCAATGACGACGGGCGCAAGGCCGAGTTGCGCGGCCCGTATCGCGGCGACATAGCCGCCCGGACCGGCACCGATGATGAGCAGTTTCAGGTGTTCCATGTCGGTGTCCGTTAGCAGAGGTTATTCAACTTTCCTGATGAGATCGACCACCACGATGTCGGGCGGCGCGAGCACCCGTATCGGCGGCCCCCAGGTCCCGGCGCCGCTCGACACGACGACGGTCCCGCCCTCTTTCTGCGGGTAGAGGCCGCCGCGCATCGGGAAGGGTATCGAGACGAAGAGCGAAAAAGGCCATATCTGCCCGTTGTGGGTGTGGCCCGAGAACTGAAGATCGAAGAGCCCCGCGATCTCCGGGTCGTCCTTCGGCTGATGCCGCAGGAATATCCGGTAGGGCTGGGACGGGAGCGACTCGAGCACCCGTTTCGCCGTCGGCGGCTCCTCGCCGAACCGCGCCGCGGCCGGGTCGTCCACCCCCGCGACGATGAAGGCGTTGTTGGCCCGCGTCTCGCCGCGGTTGCGCAGGAGCGTGAAGCCCGCCTTCTCTATCAGCGCGACCGAATGGTCGATGCCGTTGTAGAACTCGTGGTTGCCGGTCACCGCGTATTTGCCGAGCGGCGCTTCGAGCGCCCGCCACTTCGCGGCGATACCCTCTTCGTCCACCAGACCGCGGTCGAGGAAGTCGCCGGTCAGCACGATGAGATCGGGGCGCTGTTCCTTGATGAGCGCGGTGAGGCGGTCGGCGAATTCGACCCCGTGCAGTTGGCTGAAATGGACATCGCTCACCTGCACGATGCGTATCTTGGTGATGAACTCGGGCAGTTTCGCCGTCGTCACGGTATGGTGGCGCACCTGTATCCGCGACGCCTCGTGGAACCCGTAGGCGATGACCATGACGCTGAGCGCCGAGGCGGCGATAAAGAGCGCGCGACGCGGCAGGTCCTCTTCGGCGAAGCGCTTCACCGCGAAGGCGGCCAGTTCGAACGCGCCGCCCACGAACAGGTAATAGAACAGGAACCCGAGCCACACAAAGCCGATCCATGCGACGCCGCGGCACGGGAGCGTCCCGGCGAGCGCGCTGCTCGCGTGGTTCGCTATCGGGAACAGGTACATGAGCGCGAAAAAGGCGATGATGCCGCGTTTCGCCCAGACCGGCAGGACGAACGACTGATTCAGCCCGCGCCAGAAGAACCAGTGCAGGAGCGTATAGACCGAATAAAAAGCGACAAGGAACAGCGCGAAGAAAAGGACATTCTTCATGGGTACCCGCCGTTAAAAACAACACACCGGCGCATCCTACCGGTTTTCGGAACGGCAGTCAATTTATTCGGGGCGGCGCGCCGGCCGGATACCCCCCGCTTGACTTGCGCCCGTCCGGCATTATAACCATCAGAACTATCGGGAACGGAGAGGCCGATGACCTTCTCGCTCTTCGCGCTGTTCACCGCCGGACTGGCGACCTTTTTCACCCCCTGCGTCCTGCCGCTGATACCGGTCTATCTCGCCGCGGTGGCGGGGATGGAGCGCCCCGGCGACCGTCCCTCCGGCGCGCGGCTGTTCCTGCGGGCCGCCGCCTTCTCGCTGGGCATCGTGCTCGTATTCGCCCTTTTCGGCGCGGCCGCCGCCGCGCTCGGCGGGCTCATCAAGACCTACAACCACTATCTCCTGCTGTTCGGCGGGGTGCTCGTGCTCCTGTTCGGGCTCAAGTTCCTCGGGCTCATCCAGATACCGCTCTTCGACCGCATCGCGCGGCTCGACGAATCGCGCTTCTCGTCGCGCCTCGGCCTCGTGAACGCCTTCGCGATGGGGCTTATCTTCGGCGCCGGCTGGTCCCCCTGCGTCGGCCCGATACTCGGCGCGGCGCTCACCTTCACCGCGACCTCGGGCGCCTCGGCGATCACGGGGTCGTTCTACCTCGCCCTCTACGGGCTCGGGTTCACCGCCCCGTTCCTCCTGACCGCGCTGTTCGCCGACCATCTCCTGCCGCTTCTGCGACGCGCCAACCGGGGACTGCCGCTGTTCGAGAAACTGGTCGGGATACTGCTTGTCGCCGGGGCGATCTACCTCTTCGGCGAGGCGGTGGCCCCGCCGCCGCCCGCCGTTGCCGAGCCCGCGCCGCAGGCGAGACTCGAACGGTTCCCGCTCCCCGACGGGCTCCCGGCGCTGGTCGAATTCTACAGCGAGGAGTGCCCGATCTGCCGGAAGATGGAGCCGGTCATCCAGCGGATATTCGAGCGGTGCGACGGCAACAAGGTGACGCTCCGCAAGGTCGATATCTCCAAGCCGGAGAACCGCGCTTACGCCGCCGCCCACCGGATACTCGGCGTGCCGACCTTCATACTGTTCGATGTTGACCGTACCGAGGTGGCGCGGCTGGTCGGGCTTCAGACCGAGGAGGCGATCTATCAGGCGATAGCGACCCTGCGCGGCGAGGAGTGCGACGGCGTCGGGCTTCTCCCCCGCAGTGAGCCGGCCCCCGCCGCGGGGAGCGCCTGCGGGACGCGGTGAGTTCTACTTCTTCTCTTCGGCGACCTTCACGCGGCAAGTGTTGACGCCGAACAGCGTGTACAGTCCGCAGGACCCGACCAGTGCGGTGAGGACCGGGAGAAGGCCGAGCAGGCCCCACCATTCCTCGTAATACCAGCCGGCGATGAGGATGTCGAGCCCGAGCAGGATACGGATGGTGCGATCGAAGGCGCCGACATTTCTGGGGAACATGGTTGCCTCCTTCCATGGTTGCGTGGACCGGTTGGAAGTATATCGGGGGGCCACACGGGAGTCAAGATATTAAATTCTTTACAGAAAAAGGAAATCAAGCGAAGGTATATTCCTGAACGGAAAAAAAAGCCCCCGCGGAAGCGGGGGCCGTTTTGGGGGGTGGGAGGGTGGTGAAAAATTCAGCGGATCGTTATCTTCCGCGGCTTTTTCTCCTCGCTCTTCGGGATGGTGAGCCGCAGGACGCCGTCGCGGAATTCGGCGTCGACCTTGTCGGTCGCCACCTGATCAGGCAGCGAGAAGTTGCGGCAGAACCCGCCGATGTACGATTCGCGCCGGTGGACATTCTTGCTCTTCTCCTCGCGCGTTTCCTTCTTTTCGCCCGAGATGGACAGCACATTGTTGCGGATCTCGATGTTCACTTGCTCCTTCGACATGCCCGGCAACTCCGCCTTGATGAGGTATGCCTCATCGGTCTCCTCGATGTCGACCTTCGGCCAGCCCTCGCTCACGGCGTAGCCCAGCGCATTGTCGAACAGGTCGCTGAACAGGTCGCCGAACAGCCCGCCGTACTGGCGGCTCATCAGGTTCCGTTCGGGGTGCTCATACCTCTTGATCATCGACATGGTCTCCTCCATTCAACAGGTTAAGGTCACTCATCGTTCACAAAGAACCGTTCACGACTTTTTAGATAGGCACGAGTTTTTTTCTGTCAAGGGGGCGGGGTCACTCCGGCAGGGTGATCTCCGAAATGAACATATCGATGCCGCCCGCCGAAGCGTTGCCGTCGATGGAGCCGGCCGTATAGCCCGCGACGACGAGCCGCCCCTGCGGATCGAAGACCATACCGGCCGGACCGTCGTCCTGATCGCTCCCCCACTGCGACATCCAGAGCGGGACACCATCCTGCGAGAACTTGAGTAGCAGGATATCGCGCCCCACCGCGGCGGGGTTGTCGGGCGGCACTCGTTGGGTCGTGCCGAGGAGATAGATGTTCCCCTTCTGGTCGGTGAGGATGTTATTCCCCGTGTCGTTGACCCCGGTGCCCCACGGGACCGTCCACTGCCATTCGACCGCCGCATTGAACTTGACCAGCAGGATCTCGCCGGCGACCGGCGCTCCGTCATAGTGGTCGGCATAGCCGATCGCGTAGATATCCCCCGCGGGGGAGGCGGCCACTTCCGTGCAGTACTCGGGGCTGGTGGTCGTTCGGCCCCACAGCAGGGCGCCATCGGTGTCGACGGCGGTCACGGCGCAATGGTTATAGCGGTCGCGCGTGGCGGGATATTGTTCGACCCCCGCCAGCAGGATGGTGCCGTCGGGGGCGGTCGTAATGCCGTAAAAATGGTTGTAAGGCAGCAGTTCGGGCTTGCTCCATGCCTCGGTGCCGTCGGCGCCTCTCCGGGACAGCGCGTCCCCGGAAAGCACTATGAACCCCTCCACCCCATCGCCGGTCATGCCGGAGAACCGGTCGTCGACCGCCGTGCCCCACTGCCGCACCCCCACCGGCGTACCGTCGGTCTGCCAGGTCGCGATGAAAAGGTCGATCCCTCCCGCGCCGACGGCACCGTCGAATACGCCGTAGGTGACGCCGCCCACCGAGACCAGCCCCTCCTTCCCGGTCACGATACTATAGCCGTGATCGCCCAGCGCGGTGCCGAGTTCCCGGCTCCATGTGAGCGTTCCGTCCGGGGCGAACCGGATGAGAAAAAGGTCGCTCTCCCCGGCGTTCGCGCATCCCGGCAACGCGCCGCCGCTCGACCCGGCGACATAATAGCCGCCGCTCCCGTCGGCGGCAAGATCGACCAGATAGTCATCGGCGGGCGTGCCCCACTGCGTCGTTGTCCGTTCGAGCGTGATGAACGGATCGGCGTCGGGGGCGGTATCGGCTTCGGCGGCATCCTCCGCCGCTATCTCGTCCTTTTCGTCCGTTATGTCGTTTTCGTCCTTTTCCCCATCGCCGCCGCCGGAGCCGTCGGAGATGATGTCGTCGGTGTCGGCGATCGCCGCGTCACTGTCGGCGGGACCGGCGATGCTGTTGGCGCAGGCGGTGACAAAAAGAAGCGCGGCCACGGCAAGCGGTAACAACGCGGATGTCGGTCGCATGGGGCACCTCGGTCGCAGTTGAAAGGCACCTTAACAGACCAGCGGCGGCGAAGTAAAGTTTTGCGGCGGCACGATGTTTCAGGATGGGCGCGGATCGGGGCGGGGGCGAGTTATCTGCTGAACGGCTTCTCTTTACTGATGGCGTCCACCGCCTGACGCGCGAGTTCGCGGCACTGCTTGGTCACGATATCGTAGAATATCCCGTCGCGCACCTCGTCGGGCGGCGCGACCTCGGCGGCGATCGGCCGCGTCCCGTCCCACGAACTGCGCCCCGTGGCGCTCTCCACCGTGAGCGTCCCGCTCATCTTGTAGGGCATCTGCCCCTGCTTGTGGCGTATCGCCTGCTGTTGTCCCGCATAGGTCTTGGTATCGACCGTCACCGTCGCGGTGATCGCGCCCAGTTCCCCCTTCCCCGCCTTCGGGCCGGTGGTCGGGTTCACCTTCGCCGGGGCGACGGCGCGGCGCACCTCGGCGAGCAGGGCGTCGTGCAGGTCGCCCTTCAGTTCGAGGCCGGTGGCGTCGAGCGTGAAGGTGTAACTGTCGGCCGCGTCGAATTCGGGCGTGGCGGCGACCGCCCCGCTCTTGGGCGGCGTTCCCCTGTTCTCGAAGCGGGCGTACTTCTCGTCGGCCGACGGGCTCATCATCTTGACGCCGATCCAGACGATGGTGAATACAACGGCGATGGCGATACCGACTTTCGCGTTCATGGTCCCCTCCCTCACTAGGTCGGGCTGTTATAGCATATATGTAAGGCGGTCGCAAATTCTGGCGGACGGTCTGGACCTCCTAATTAAATGGAGAAGATAAATTCCTCGAAAAATATTAATTTCGAGGAGTGCCAATCCTTAAAAATTGACTTTTTTGAGGAATATGCTACCGTCCGAGAGGTTTTGAAGAGGGAGGCGCGACATGATACCACGACAGTACGATGACCTGGAACGGTACCTGCAACCGGGAAAGGTACTGGTCATCTACGGTCCCCGGCAGGTCGGCAAGACCACGCTGATACAGGAATATCTCCAAAGGACGGCGTGGAAACACCGATTCGCGTCGGGCGAAGATGCGCGACTGCGGGAGTTGTTCGCGGCTGAACGGCTCGACCTGTTCCTTGAATATGCCGCCGGCCATGAGCTCATCGTCATCGACGAAGCGCAGAAGGTGCCGGGGATCGGACTGGGGCTGAAGATGCTGATCGATGCCATGCCCGCATTACGCATCATCGCTACCGGCTCCTCGTCGTTCGAATTGGCGGGACAGGTGGGCGAGCCGTTGACCGGCCGCAAGCGGACCCTCACGCTCTATCCGGTGGCGCAGATGGAACTGTCGCGGATGCACAACCGGTTCGACCTGCGCGAGAAGCTGGAAGACTCGATCGTCTTCGGCGCCTATCCCGAGGTCGTAAGCGCCTCTTCGCGGGAGGAAAAGAGCCGCATCCTGCACGAACTGGCCGACTCCTATCTGCTCCGGGATGTCCTCGCGCTCGACAACATCAAGAACAGCCGGACGATCTTCGACCTCCTGCGCCTGCTCGCCCTACAGATAGGCGGCGAGGTGTCGCTTTCCGAGATCGGGACGCAGATAGGCATCAACTACAAGACGGTCGCCCGTTATATCGACATCCTTGAAAAGTCGTTCATCCTCTACCGGCTTCCGGGGATGGGAAAGAACCCGCGCACCGATCTGCGCAAGAAGAGTAAATATTTCTTCTTCGATACCGGCATACGCAATGCGCTCATCTCGAATCTCAATCCGCCGGCCCTGCGCGACGACGCGGGGCGGTTGTGGGAGAACTTCCTGTGCGTGGAACGGATGAAGCGGCAGGCCTACCACGAACAATTCGCGAACTTCTATTTCTGGCGGACGAACGCGCAGAAAGAGATCGATCTGATCGAGGAGCGCGACGGGAAGTTGTTCGGCTTTGAATTCAAGTGGGGAACGAAGGAGCCGAAGCCGCCGAAGGAATGGAAAGAATTCGGCCCCGATGCGTCATACACCGTCATCAGCCGCGAGAACTATCTCGACTTCGTGCTGTAAGGCGATCCAACCCGGCCCGGTGGACGATCGCCTAGTTCTCTTTCGTCATCCTCACCGCGCCGTGCGGACAGTATGGCACACAGGCGCCGCAGCCGGTGCATTTCGACGCGTCGATGGCGACCTTTTTCTTGCCCGCGCCGTCGAGAGAAAAGAATGAGGAGAGGGATTTCAGCAGACCCTCATCCTTGGCTTCTCCCTCCGCAGGGAGAAGCGCTTTCCGCTCGACCGCCTTGGCGGGACAGATCTTCATCACCGGACAGAAGGGTGAGTTGTCGCACTTGCTCTGGTTGATGACCGCCTTCTTCTTCGCCATGACCGCCTCCGCAGAAATGTTGCTAGCGGCAAGATATAGGCAGGAAAAGGGGAAAGTCAAGGGCTGATCGGTCAGCGGACACAGCGGACATGGACATGCGCCCCCTTGACTATGGTGCTCACGCCGCCGTTGCCGAAGCCGACATACCACGCGAAGGTGTCGTAGTCGGAACGGGACGAGGAGGACCACAATCCCATGGTCTTGCCGTCTCCCAACGCCGAATATGTCGCGGCGCCGCCGTCACAAAAGCAATCGGCGGTCTCGCAATCGATCTCCAGACAATCGAGGTGGAACGCCGGACAGGCGCCGCCGTAGGTGCTACCGGGGCAGTTGATGATGATCTTCCGCAGTTCGTTGATGTTCGGCAGGCGGGCGCCCATGGCTTCGCAGTATTCCATAGCGGGCTCCCATCCCATCGATTCTTCACTCAGCGGGGTCCATTCGAGTCCTGCGTAGAAGTTACCGTCATCTTCAGCACACGCTACCGTCAGCATCAGCGCCGCGAGGAGCAAAAGGTATTTGGTCATGGGGCCCTCCGGTCAGTTCGGGGTGTTATAGCATATATTTAAGGTGGTCGCAAATTCGGGCGGGAGGGAAAAGTTCAAGACTACGGTCAGGCAGAAGCGGTTATACCCACAGTTTTCTGTAGGTGCCTCCCTTTGTCGAAAACTCGACAAGACCGATGTCGCGAAGATGCTGTAATTGTTGTCTTATTTTATCTTTCACGGTATGATTTTCTGGGTGGAGTTTGGCAAGATGCAGCTCGAAACCATATACTTCCTCCAAGGAAAAGGTCTGCTTAGGAATTCGATTCAGGCACTCAAAGACATCCTTTTTCCAGCCTGACAATCCTGTCAAAATCAGGTCGGTACCGCCTTGAAAAACCTCGTCTTCAACCGCATCGGCGCGGAACAAATCCCGCTCCATTTCATCCAAATAATCAATCTCGCGTGGTTCGGGGCGCTGGATGTTTTCAAGAATGCTTTCGGCATCTTTTACAATATCATTGGTTATAGTTGCTGCCTCGGATGTGTCGCTCCTCAAGGTTTCGAGATATGAACCGATGTCTTCAATGAGTCGCTTTTCGCGGATGAGCATTCCCAGTTCAAGGTTGCGCACAAGGCCGCCGGGTGTCAGGTTGCCGGAGGTGATGATGGCGGCAAAGGAATCGAAAAGATAAACCTTCGAGTGAATACGCGGCAGGCTTTTCAGCGTCACATCACGAATGGAAAGGAGGTCCTTGAATGCTTCAATATCCGAGGCTCCACGTTCGAAATTGCGAAGTTTGAAACTCGTCAGACCAACGATTGAAAAATTAGATTTTCGAGCATCCCATATGGTCTTAATAGCCGCTTTTTTTATAAAGGGGCTGGCAAACATCAAGCGACTTTTAGTTTCCCCAATGAGATCTTTGAATTGGTCAATCCAAGGCGTCTGGATAAGTTCAAAATCTTGCAACACGGCAATGCTCCATTGATTGACACAGCGCATTGTAAGACGCCGTTTTTTCTTTTCAAGTTTTAAGAAAAAAGAGTCGGCTGTACTTCGACGGCATTATACCGCTTGATGGTGAGGTCGATATGCGCCTTGTCCAACTCCACGCCGATGTAAATCCGACCACCGAGAACTTTGGTAGCGATTCCAGTGGTGCCACCGCCGTTGAACGGGTCGAGGACGATGTCGCCCGGTTTGGTCGAGGCGAGAACGATGCGCTTGAGAAGCGCCAACGGTTTCTGTGTCGGATGTTTGCCAAACTCTTTTTCTTCCGGCTTTGGCGTGCCGATGGCCCAGACCGACCGCATCTGCGTATTCTCTTTCTTGATGAAGTCGCCGTTGAAATGGCCGTTCTTCATCGCTTCGTAGTTGAAGTAGTGCTTCGCCTTCTTGTCCTTCCGCGCCCAAATCACCGTCTCATGCGACGCGGTGAAAAAGCGGCAACTGAGGTTCGGCGCGGCGTTCGGCTTGAACCACGCGATGTCGTTAAGTATGTGGAAGCCGAGTTTTTGAAGGAGGAATCCGCACTGGTAGATGCTGTGGTAGGTGCCGCTTATCCAAATCGTCCCCTCCGGTTTCAGGATGCGGCGGCAGGCGGAAATCCACGCCTCGTGGAATTTGAGGTCTTCCTCAAAGCCTTTCGATTTGTCCCAGTGCCCTTTGTTGACGCTGACCATCCGACCGTTCTGGCAGGTGAAGCCGTTGTTGGAGAGCATGTAGGGCGGGTCGGCGAAAATCATATCGACATAGTTTTCGGGGAAGCGCGCCATCACTTCAAGCGCATCGTTCTGGTAGAGAATGAACCCTTCGGCGCTGAAGGCAGGAATGATCGGCGAAGTACTGAGCGCGTCTTTCGTGGACGATCCACGCCCGCTCAAATTTCTCTCCGACTTCAAAAATCATGATCAAAAACAAGCAGATACTAGATCAGAAGCATCAGGAGATCAACGAATTTTTTCGATCGGCAAGATCATCAATGAATTCTGATCGATCGCTCCGGAATGAGAACTTTCTTCCATCTCCTTGACTCCCCGCCCCCGCTCTGCTACCTCTTGCCCCGGACCCCACGAAGGAGGACACCATGAGGACCGCCGTCATCTACCGGTCAAAGACCGGATTCGCCCGCAAATACGCGGAATGGATCGCTCAGGAACTTTCGGCCGATCTTTTCGATGCGTCGGACATCACCGCCGGGAAACTTGAGCCCTACGACGCCGTCGTGTACGGCGGCGGACTGTACGCCGTCGGCATCAACGGAGTATCGTTCATCACGAAGAACCTCGACCGACTCGCCGGGAAGAGGATCGCCGTCTTCGCCACCGGCTCCTCGCCGCTGAAACAGAAGGTCATCGACGATGTGACCGCCCGCAACTTCACCCCGGCCCAGATGGAAAGGATCCGGTTCTTCTATCTACGCGGCGGCTTCGATATGGAGAAACTGCCGTGGCACCTGAAGATGGTAATGGGGCTGATGGGGTGGATGCTCCGCCGCAAGAAGGAACTGAACGAGGACGAGGCGGGCATGCTCGCGGCGATGGATACCCCCGCCGACTTCACCGACCGGAAGAACATCGAAGAACTCGTCCGCTACCTGCGGGAAGGGTGAGGCCTAATTCTCGTCGCAGGTGAGCCCGGCGAGCGTGCCGCACTCCATGTGCGCGGCCACGGCCGACCCGTCGCCCACATTCACATGAACGCCGCTGTACACATCGTCCATCTCGTCGGGGATGATGAATTCGGGTATCGTCACCCGGGCGCTCTCATAGGTGGTACTGCTGAACTCGAAGGAGGGGAGCACCTGATCCCAGGTGTTATTCTGCACGCCCAGCGTACCGGCCGGGACCATGCCGCAGAAGGTGCCGGTGCAGGTGACATTGCCGATGCTCGACATATTGTGGCCGCACCCGGCGCTGTCGAACGCGTCGCCGCTGACCTGCGCGTCGGCGGAGGTCCAGTTCATCCGGTCGCTGCTCGGGGTGGTGGAGGTGCTCGTGTGGGCGCCGGGATAGTTCGGGACATCGCAGGCGTTCCACGCGACGGTGGCGCCGGTCGCCTGACCGGTCGCGACCGCGACGCACTGCCGGTCGAGCGTGATCTGGTCGTTCTCGGGCAGGCAATGGTCGGCGTTGAGCAGGCAACCGGAATCGGTCAGGGCGAGCAGGCCCGCCGAGTGATCGACATTGGTCGTCACATCGGTCCCCATCGTCGAGACGACGAACTCTATCGGCAGGAAGTATTCGATGAGTTGGACGACCGGATCGACGGCGGGCGCGGTCCCCGCCTCGTTCGCGGTGAAACGGAGGCGGATATAGCCGCCGGGCCACGCGGTGGTGTCGTCGAACGGGCCCGACTTGGTGGAACCGCTCACATTGCGTCCCGCGTTCTCCATCACATTGCGCGAGCCGGTGCCGGTCTTCACATTGTGGAAACGGCCGAGCGGGGTCGCGCCGTCGTAGAAGCGGTACACGACATCGCAGAAATACTCCTCGACCACATCGGTGTCGGGCGTGTCATCGGTGACGGTGTCATCGGTGATCATGTCGTCGGTGACGGTGTCATCGGTGACGGTGTCGTCGGTGACGGTGTCGTCGGTGACCGTGTCGTCGGTGACCGTGTCGTCGGTGATCGTGTCGTCGGTGACCGTGTTGTCGATGACGGTGTCATCGGTCACGGTGTCATCGGTGACGGTGTTGTCGGTGACGATATCGTCGGTCGTCGCCGTGTCGGCGTCGGACGGCGCGACATCGTCCGGCGTCGTCTTTTGGGTGTCGCTGTCGCAGGAGCCGAGCAGGAACAGGGCGCAGACAAGCGCGAAAAGGACCGTTCTGGCCGGGGAACTCATCATGGTGACCTCCTCTTTTTTGTGATGGAACCTGACAGACGGGCGACGATACCCCGAAGCCGGCCTCCTGACAATGGCCGCGCGCCCTTCACGGGGAAAAAACATGGTGCGTTTCCGCACGCATGGAGCGCCCTCACGAAAAAATATCGGTCCCCGCGCAAATTTTATTTTACATCGCCGCCAGAACAGGTATCAAGGAAAAAACCTCCGGGAGGTGAGAGTCGTGGAGACCTATAAGCAAGAGTTCATACGGTTCATGCTCGACTGCGGCGTATTGCTGTTCGGCGACTTTACGACCAAGAGCGGCCGCAAGACCCCGTTCTTTGTCAACACCGGCAAGTACCGCACCGGCGCGCAGATCGCGCGGCTCGGCCGGTTCTACGCCGAGTCGATCATGGCGAACACCGGCGGCGATATCGATGTGCTCTTCGGCCCCGCGTACAAGGGCATCCCGCTTGCGGTCGCCGCGGCGTCGGCGCTCCACGCCGACCATAAGCGCGACATCGCGTTCTGCTTCAACCGCAAGGAGGCGAAGGACCACGGCGAGGGCGGCACGCTCATCGGCCACAAACTCGCGGCGGGCGATCGCGTGCTCATCATCGAGGATGTCGTGACCGCCGGGACATCGGTCGCCGAGACGGTGCCGATACTCACCGCGGCGGCGCCGGTGAAGTTGGCGGGGCTCGTGGTGTCGGTCGACCGGCAGGAGCGCGGCAAAGGGACCAAGACGGCGCTCGCCGAGATACGCGAGACCTACGGCATGAAGACCTTCGCCATCGTCACGATGAGCGAAGTGGTCGCATACCTGCACGGCCGCGAGGTGAACGGCGCGATCGTCCTCACCGACGAGATAAAGAAGCGGATAGGAGAGTATTATGCGCAGTACGGAAGCACCGAAGGGTAGACGGAACCTTGTGTTCTTTCTGGAGGACCTCATGAAGGAGCGGCGGCGCGGCGAGCGGTTCAAACTGAACGGCACGGCCGAGATAGCGCGGGACGGGAAAAAGAGCAAGGGGAAACTGCGCGACCTGTCCATCAACGGCGCCTTCATCGCGATACACAACGGCTTCGAGCCGTACGACGACATCGACATCGCGATAACGGTCCGCAGCGACCGCGAGAACCTCGCGGCGACGCTCAAGGGGGTGGTGAGCCGCAAGGACGCCGACGGCATCGGCGTGCAGTTCACCGGGATGGACATGAACTCCTTCCGCGTCATCCGCGACCTCGCGAAACTGTATGCCGAGGACCCGAAGAAGATAGAAAAGGAGATGAAGCGCCTGAACGGCACCTCGACCACCCGCTGACACCGACCCCCAAAAAAATTTTTCGAAAGGTCTTGACAACCGGATGGCTTTCCCTCATAATCGTTCTTGTTAGTAAACGCTAACTAACATCAGGAGGCACCGTGCGACGCGATCATGCACACCGCCAGCGCGAGATAGTCGCGGCGGCGACCAAGGTCATATCGAAGGAAGGGCTCCGCGCGCTGACCGTCAAACGGCTCGCGGGCGAGATCGGGGTGACCGACGCGGCGATATACCGCCACTTCAAGAACAAGGAGGAGGTGCTCGCCGCGGTGCTCGCCGAGTTCTCGGCCCCTATGCGCGAGGTCCACGCCACCATCCTCGCGTCTGACCGGCCGAACATGGAGAAGATGGAGATGCTCTTCACCGAGAAATGTCTCCGGCTCTCCCGCCGCCCCGAGCACGCCCTGATCATGCGCTCCATCGCCGAGTTCCGCGGCGACCGGCGGCTCAACAAGCGGGCCACCGACATGCTGTCGGCCTACCGCGACGAGGTCCTTTCGGTCATCCGGGCGGCGCAGGAGCGCGGCGAGATGAAACGCGACACCGCGCCGGAGCACCTGTACTATCTCATCATCGGCGGCCTGCACGCGCTCGTCCAGCAGTGGGAGGCGTCGCGGCGATCGTTCGACCTGCGCGCGGAGGGGACGAACCTGTGGCGCGCCCTGAGCGGCCTGATACGAGACCGTCAACCATAGCATCGATGGAGGAGAACATGAAACGGTACCTGTGGCTTTTCATCGCCGTCGCGGCGACGGTGCTTGTCGCTTGCGCCGGCACCCCGAAGGATGAACGGGCGCGCGCCGAACAGGCGCTCCGTGACGCCGAGGTCGTGAAGAACTGCGACCCCGAGACCTACGCGACCGCGCTCGAACTGTTCAACGCCGCGCAGGCGGCCGAAAACGACAAGGACTACGCGAAGGCGAAGGAACTCTATCTCGCCGCCGAGGACAAGGTGAAGAGGTTCGCCGCCTACTACCGCGCCAACCCCGACAAATGCCTCGCGCAGAAGAAAAAGGAGAAAAAGGAGGCGGATGACGACGCGATCGTGTCGTCCGATCCCGATTCGCCCGACAACCCCGACATGCGACTGCCGGTGGTCTATTTCGCCCTCGACAGTTACGAACTCCGTCCCGACGACGCCGAGAAACTCAAGAATGTCGCCCGATGGATGGGCAGGTTCGGCACCGTCGCGGTGCGGATAGAAGGCCACGCCGACGAACGCGGCTCGACCGACTACAACCTGTCGCTCGGCGAGCGGCGCGCGCAGGAGGTGCTCCGGTTCCTCCAGCGGCAGGGAATAGACGCGGGGCGGGTACGCACCCTCTCGTACGGTGAAGAGCAGCCGGTCGCGAACGGCAGCAACGAGGAGGCGTGGTCCCAGAACCGCCGCGCCGAAGTGGACAAGGCGAACCGCTAGCCCCGCGACCTTACCCGTTCCAGATAACTTTCCAGTATCACCGCCGCGGCCGCCGCGTCGAGCCGGCCGCTCCGCTTGTCGGCGCGCCCTTTCGGCGCATGGGATATGGCGGCGCGGGCGGCGCGGGTCGAGAGCAGTTCGTTCTCGTGTTCCACCGGGACGCCGGGGAACGCCGCCTTCAGTTTTTTCTCGAACCCCTTCACGATCGGCAGGTTCTCGCTTTCCGAGCCGTCGGCCTTGAGCGGCCAGCCGACGACGAAACGCGCTATCTCATGACCTTTCAGCATCTCTCTCAGCGCGGCGATATCGTCAACTATCGCCTGTCCGCGCCGCACGGTCCCGAGCGGCGTCGCGAGGATGCCGAGCGGATCGGCGACCGCCACCCCTATCGTCTTCACGCCGATGTCGAGCGAAACGATGCGGCCCGCGGTCATTGCTTGGCCGCGACCTTTTTGATCTCCTCCTCCACCACCTGCCGCATGAGTTGCGGCGCCTCTTCCCAGAAGTACTCCTTCATCACCTCGCGCAGTTCGCGCCGGATGATGGCGCGGATCACCTCGGGCATCGGCGAGCCCTCGGGGATGTCGATGTCGGCGGGAAGCACCTCGGCGACCACCCGCTCTTCGATCTTTTCGGCGAGGGAGAGTTCAGGGACAGAAGGGACAACAGGGACTGAAGGGACAGGAGCGGGGGAAGGGGGAACCGGCGGCGCTTCGACGACCGGCGGCGCCTCGACGACCGGCGGCGCTTCGACGACCGGCGGCGCCTCGACGACCGGCAACGCTTCGACGACCGGCGGCGCCTCGTCGGGCATGTCGGTGACGAATTCCGACGGATCGGGGTCGGCGAGTATCACCGGCTCCTCGTCGGCGTCGAATTCGTCCGACAGATCGACGCCGCCCGCCGGCGCATCCTCTGCGGTCAGCGACGGCTCCCACGCAAGCGCCGTCCCGAGCGCCTCGAACAGTTCGTCGCTCGAGAAGGGGCGCGGCAGGAACAGCGGCTCGGCGGACGCATCATCGTCCCGTTTCACCGCGCAGTATATGACCGGTATCGGAAGCGCGTGGAGCGCCTCGCGCATCTCGGGCGAAAGCGCCCGCCGGTCCATCAGCAGGACATCGGGCGACGACGATTCGATCGCCGGGAATATCGCCTCCTCCTTGACCGCCTTGACGATGACCCACACGGTGCCGCGGAGCACCAGTTCAAAGGCGCGCATCAGCGTCCGCGAGGTCTCGAACACAAGCACTTTCTTCCGTTCCATACCTATCTCCTTCCGGTTATCCGCCGTTGTCGAGCGCCGCGACGACCGCCGCCATGTCGGCCGGGAGCGGCGCCTCGAAGCGCCACGACCGCCCGCCGACCGTGAAGCCGAGTTCCCCGGCGTGCAGCATCTGGCGCGGATGGCGCGCGAGCAGGGCATCGATCGCCGGGCGACCGATCCTGCACGGGCCGCCGTACAGTTCGTCGTTCAGTATCGGGTGGTTGAGATGTTTCAGGTGCATCCGTATCTGGTGGGTCCGCCCCGTTTCGAGGCGCAGTCTGAGAAGCGACACGCCGGGATAGGCGGCGACCGTCTCGTAGTGGGTGACCGCCGTCCGCTCCGCCCCCTCGACCGGCGCGAACCGGAGCCGGTTGTGCGGGTCGCGGGCGTGGCCGGTCCGCACCGTCCCGGCCGGTTCGACCGGATGGCCGCGGACGAGCGCCGTGTAGGATCGGACGATATCGTGGGCGGCGAACCGCTCGGCGAGTTCCTCGAGCGCGTCGGGACGGCGCGCGACGACGAGCAGGCCCGAGGTGTCCTTGTCGATGCGGTGCACGAGCCCCGGGCGGACACCGCCGCCGGTCGCGGCGCCGAGGTGGTGCATGATGCCGTTCATGAGCGTCCCCGACGGGTGGCCGGGCGCCGGGTGGACCACCAGCCCCGCCGGTTTGTTGACGACGAGGAACAGGTCGTTCTCGAACACGATGTCGAGCGGCACCGGCTCGGGGGCGAGCGTCAACTCCTCGAGCGGCTCGATATCGGCCTCGATGAGGTCGCGCGCCGAGAAGCGCGTGAAGGAGTTCTGCGGTATCGCGCGGCCGTTCACGAGGATGTTCTGCCGACGGATGTTGCGCTGGACGCGGGTCCGCGACACGCCGAGCAGGTCGGCGAGCAGACGGTCGGCCCGTTCCGCGGCCGCCGCGGTGAGCGTGAAGGATATGAGCCCGTCGCACATCACCATAGCGGCGTCTTGAGCCCTCCTTTGGACTTTATCAGCAGATCGACCATCGCCATGTTGAAGAAGTTTGTCGAGTCGCACAGCCCCTTCTCGACGCGGGAACGGTAGTACAGTTCCCCCTCGTACAGTTCGTCGCGGAGCGATTCGAACAGGTTGTCCTCCATGAGCCCCTTCTCTATCTTCGGGCCGTTGTAGGCGAGTATGTCCGAGAGGACCACCCGCGCGAACCGTCTCGCCTCCTCGGGCGTCCGGATGATGTCAGTCGCCATCGCCGTGCCTCCTGTGCCGTCCGTTCCTGACCGGTGAACGGGCCGATTATACCCATTATCCGGATATTTGCAAAAAGATCCGGGCGCGTAAAATAATTGACACGCTCCCTTTTTTTTGTTACACAACCGGCAACTATTTTGAATGATCGGCCCTGCGCCGGGAGGACCCACGATGAAACAGTTGACGGCGACCATGCTCGCGGGAGTGTTCTTCTTCTCCTCGATGACCGGTATGGGTCAGTGGTCGTTCACCGCTTCTCTGCACGCGAAGAGTTTCGACCTCGAGGACGAGGACGATCTCGATGACGAGAACAAGGACGAGGATTTCGAAGATACGCCCAAGGAGGAAAAGAAAAAGGAGAGTTCCTCTTCCGGTTCCGGCGATCTTGATGACATAGACGCGCTGATGAGCGACGAACCCGTGAAGAAGAAACCGGCGGAGAGTTCGTCGGACGACCTCGACGACGAGGCACCGGCCGACGGCCGTTCGCTCGCCTTCTTCTATTTCTTCGCCGACAGTACCGCCGAGAAAAAGGCCGCCGACATCGTCCGTTTCACCGGCCAATACCTCAAGGAACGGTCGGAGTACCGGTTCTTCGAGACCGAAGCGCGGCTGTTCAATGACTTCTCGTACCGCAAACTGACCGACGATATCCCCAAGATCGAGAAACTGCTCGAGGAAGGCAAGACGCTCTACGAGGACGCCGAGGTGGAGGAGGCGCTCAGCAAATTCAACGGCGCGCTCAACCTGCTCGAGAAACGGATAGATTCCCTGCACGACTATACGCTCCTCGCCAACGCCCTGTTCGATGTCGGCTGTTCGTGGAAGATGCTCGAAGAGGACGACAAGGCGAAGGAGCATTTCCTCAAACTGCTCGCGATAAGCCCCGACCACGAGGCGGGCGATTGGATAGACGACGACACCCGCGATTTCTTCGACAGCGTGAAAAGCAAGGTCATGGTACAGCCGCTCGGCGAACTCTCGATGACGAGCGAGCCGGCGGGCGCCACCGTCTACCTCGACGGCAAGATCGCCGGCATGACCCCGCTGAAACTCGACGGCGTCACGGTCGGGAAACACTACTGGCGCATACACAAGAACGGGTACCGCGACATCGGCGGCATCGTGAATGTCCGCGAGGAGAGCGCCGCCAAGGTGAAAGAGACGCTCGCGGCGGCCGACGGCGCCGAAGCGATAGCGGAATGGGAACGGATGGCGCCGAGCGCTTTCGGAAGCGCCGCCATGATGAAAAAGGCGGTCGATATCGGCAAAGCGGCGAAACTGGACCGCATGTTCCTCCTGCAGACCCGCGTCGAGACCTCCGAAGAGGAAGGGACCATGGTGAAGGTGGAACTGCGCATGGTGAACCCGGCCAAGGCGGCCTTCAAGGAGGAGCGGGCGTCGTTCTCGCTCCCGTCGAGCGGCGACATGTCACGCTCCGAGGACCTGCGCACCGCGCTCGAGAACCTGTTCAGCGACGACTACGGCTATAACCCGGTCTCCTCGATAGTCTCCGGTTCGCTCGGCGAGGATGACGACGGCGGCGAGGACGACGGCGGCGTGGCCACCAAATGGTGGTTCTGGACCATCATCGGCACCGTGGTCGCCGGCGGCGTCACGACCGGGTGCCTGCTCGCCATACCCGGCTCTCCCGTCTACCTCGGCAAAAAGAGCGACGGCGGCGCGACCATGACGATACACTTCGGCCAATAAGGAGTCCCCGATGTCATCAACACCCAAAAAGACCCATCCGCTCGCGGAGACCGATACCCGCATACTCGAACGGAAACTCCGCAAGGGCGAGATAACCCGCGAAGAGTTCGAGAAGATGCTCGCCTCGTTGCCCGACAGCGGCGACCATGTCGAACTGGACGAACAGAAGATCGCCTCGATCATCGCCAAAAAGGACTGACCGATACCCGGGAGGCCCCATGCCGATACCGCGCGTCGCCGAACTTGAAGAGGTCCTCACCCCTACCTTCCTCAGTCTCGTCTCCTCGATGTATTCGGCGGTGCTCTACAGTCTCGGCGAACTTAAACTGCACGGCGCCCCCGACACGGCGCCGAATCTCGACATGGCCCGGTTCAATATCGGGCTGCTCGAGATCCTGCGCGAGAAAAGCGTCGGGAACCTGAGCGCGGAGGAGGCGCGGTTCCTTGACGACACCATCGCCAACGCGCAGGCGTTCCTCGACAAGCACACCGACGGCGCCTCGCCCAATGCGGCGACCAGTTGAGGCGGCCGTCCGCGAGGCGGGCCGCATCCTTGCTACCTATTTCCGCAATGATACGCTTACCCACGAGTTCAAATCGCCACGCGACATGGTCAGCGAGGCCGACCGCCACGCCGAACGATACCTCATGGCCGAACTGGCCAAGATCGACGACATCCCGTTCCTGAGCGAGGAATACCACCCGCGCACGGCGCTTTCTACGGGGCCGCTCTGGATCATCGATCCGCTCGACGGCACCACCAATTTCCTCGCCGGCATCCCCTTCTACACCGTCGCGGTCGCCCACTGGGACGGCGCGAAGGTCGACACCGCCGTCTGCTATATCCCGCCGCTGGACGAGCTGTACCACGCCGAGGTCGGGCGCGGGGCGTTCCTCAACGACGCGCCGATACGGGTGAGCGACACCACCGATCCGGCCCATGCGGTCGGTGCGGTCGGGTTCGCCGACATCACCAAGGGACTGCCGCACGATACGCTCGGCGTATTCACCAGCGTCATCCGCAAGACCCGCGCCCTGCGGCGGCTCGGCTCGGCGGCTGCCGACCTGTTGTATGTGGCGCGCGGCGGGTTCGACCTCTTCTGGGAATGCGGCCTTGCGCCGTGGGATGTTGCGGCGGCGAGCCTCATCGTCACCGAGGCGGGCGGCATCGTGACCGACTTCGAGGGGGGCGACGACTACATCGCCGGCGGCACCGTCATCGCCGCCAATCGAGCCCTCTATCCCTTCATCCGCGACGAGGTGCGCCGCAACTTCGGGCCGCGACAGGACCATCGATAACCGATAACGGAGCATGACCATGGGACGCATCGACCTTTCCCTGTTCCTTCTCTTGATCGCCCTCCTCCCTCTTTCCTGTGAAAAAGGGGCGGGGATCCCCGCGACCGGACCGATGACCGGCGTTAAGCCGCTCTACGACCAGACGGCCGACCACGCATACCTGTCGGGACAGGCAGGCGCCCAGGCCGGCTATGCGGTCGCATCGGCGGGCGATGTGAACGGCGACGGCTACGACGATCTCATCGTCGGCGCCCATTACTACGACAACGGCCAGACCGACGAAGGGGCGGTCTTTATCTTCCACGGCTCGGCCTCCGGCCTCAGCACGACCCC
>JAKLFG010000090.1 GCA_022711315.1 bacterium
CTTCGGCGGCAACCCGCTCGGCTGTGCCGTCGCGATGGCGGCGCTCGATGTGCTGGAAAGCGAGAAACTGGCCGAACGGTCGGCCGAACTCGGCGCCTACTTCATGGGCAAACTGAACGAACTCAAGGCAAAGACCAAGAAGATAAAACAGGTCCGAGGCAAGGGACTTCTCATCGGCGTCGTGATGGACAAGGATATTCTTTCGGCGGCCGGTGAAAAGGCGCGCAAGTACACCACCGCCCTCAAGGAGAACGGCGTACTGGCGAAGGAGACCCACGACTGGATCATCCGCTTCGCGCCGCCGCTCGTCATCACCAAAGAGGAGATAGACTGGGCGATGGGCGTCATCTCGAAGGTGCTCGCCTAGGCACCACGATGGCGGGCGACCTGCGGCACATCAAGCAGGCGGCGGGCAACGCGCTCATCCTTTCGCTCGCCGGACCGTCGCTCACACCCGGCGAAGAGCGGTTCCTGCGTGAAGCGTCGCCGGTCGGCGTCATCCTGTTCAAACGCAACATCGAATCGCTCCGGTCGCTCGAACTGCTCTGCGCCGACCTGCGCCGTATCGACCATCTTCGCCTCATCGCGATCGACGAGGAGGGAGGCCGCGTCCGGCGCCTCCCGCTCGGTCCCTACTCCCTGCCGTCGGCCAAAGAACTCGCCGCGATGGACGACGATGCGTTCAGCGAAAAGGTCCGGGGGCTCGCCCGTGAACTGCGGCGACTCGGCGTCACGATGGATATGGCGCCGGTGGTCGACCTGCGTTCCGGCGAGGATGCGAGCATCGTCGGTGACCGCGCCTTTTCCGATGACCCCGACGAGGTGGCGCGCCACGCGGCCCGGTACCTCTCGGCGCTCCGCGACGAGGGGATATTCGGCGTCATCAAGCATTTTCCCGGCCACGGCGCGACGACGGTCGATTCGCACAAAGAGTTGCCGCTGATACAAAAACCGTATGCCGACCTCGCGGCGGAGGACCTGCTCCCCTACCGGCGGCTCGCCGGGACGGCGCGGTTCGTCATGGCGGCCCACATACTCGTCCCGGAGATAGATGCCGAACTGCCCGCCAGTCTCTCCCCCGCGTGGAACGGCATTCTGCGGCGCGAACTCGGCTTTGACGGCATTCTCATGACCGACGACATCGAGATGCACGCACTCGACCGCTGGTCGCCCGAGGAGAAGACGGTACGCTTCCTCGCCGCCGAAAGCGACATCCTGCTCGTCTGTTCGGGGACCGAAGAGGTGATGCGGGCCCACTGGGAAGCGTTGGTACACGCCGCCGAAAGGGGGACGGCGACCCGGAGACGGCTCGAAAAGGTCGGCGAACGGGTGGATGGCGAGATATTCTCTCTTCTCGGACCGCGCTGACCGGCGGCGCTACTTTTCCAACAACAAGTGACCGACGCTGAAAACCCCGTCGCCTCCCGACGGCATAATGACGATCTCGTCGTAGCCCTGTTCCCGCGCCGGAACGGGGACCTCGAGCCGGTGGATGACGAGCCCCTCCTTACTGCGTTGCGGCTCGGCGATAACGCGGCCGACGGTCACGCCGCCATGGTTGAAGGATAACTCGTACCGGTCGTTGTTGTCGGTCGACAATTCCAGCAAACCCTCGTTCCGTGGCGCGTCAAGCGATACCCGCAGGCCGTTCTCCCAGACCCGCACCGTACCCGGCGCGTCCCATGCGGCCCCCTCCCGTTTGGGTTTCGCGAGCCGCGAGAGCGGTATCTTTTCGGGCTCGATGACCGCCATCCTCTCGCGGCGGTAGATGCCCCATGCCGGCGTTTCGGCGACCTTCGCGAGGAACGGGAGATACTGCGCGAAGTGCTTCTCCTCCCTTTTCCGTATGGCGAAATAGCGGCCCGGGAGATCACGGCGCAGTTCGGAAAAGAGGATCGGGCGCGCCTCGTGGACGAACCGGACATACTGGATGTCGGCGCTCGCATGGAAATAGGCGTGACCGCCCGAGAAGTCCTGTTGCAGACCCAACACGAACCCCTTCTTGATGTCGGGGATGCGACCGAGCGCGAACGACGGCTCCATGTTCTCGGCGTTATTCAGCGGATGGGCCTGCGCCCACGACGGCTCGATGCGACGGGTATGGAACAGTCCCGACGAGAGGGCGATGGCGACCGCGAGCACGGCGGCGACCGGCCGGTGGCGCGGCGCGGCGAGTATCGAGAGCCGCTCCCATCCGAGTACCGCCAGAAGGCCGAAGAGGGCGTAGACCGGGAACAGGAAACGGACCTCCTTGTGTGGGGTCATAAGATGCGGCAGGACATAGAACGCGAGCGGCACGACCAACATCGCCGTACGACGGAAGCATATCCCGATGACCGCCGCGACAAGCGCGGGAACGATGAGGAGCCACGGATACAGTTTCGGGAAGGTAGTGAAATAGTAGGTCCATGTTTCGCGGCCGAATCGTGATGCGCCGTCCTGCAACACATTGAAGTCGAAGTATTTCACGACCGACCGGAGGAATCCCCCCCAGACGAACAGGTCGACAAGGCCCGTGAGTATAAGTATCCCCGCGAACCCGGCCACGAAGAACGGGACCACCGCCCGACGACGGCGCGCGACAAGCAGGAGCACAAGGCCGAGCCCCGCCGAAAAGAAAAGTGTCTGAAAACGGATGGCAAAGGCGATACCCGCCAGAAGGCCGGCGAACACGGCCCTCGCACCGCGATCCTCGTCGAGAGCGCGGGCGGCGAAGTAGAGCGCCCCCAACAGGAACGGCATCGACACCGTCTCGCCGAGCGTTCGCACCGACGCGAATATGCCCGCATACAACAGTCCGGAGCCGACGGCGACAAGAATCGCGCTGAACCGCGTGAGGAAGATCGCGAGGAACAGGAACAGGAATACCCAGCCACCGGCGTGCAGAAGTGCGAGCATTCCCTTCAGTCCCGCCGCAAGCATATATGGATCGCGCACCCCGACCAGATCAAGCAATCGATACGATCCGGCGAGAAGCGCCGGCAGGACATAGGATCGGACCCCTTCCGACCACTCCCAGTACAGGAAGCCGCGCCCGAAGGCCAGGTTGTGGGCCACTTCGACGCTCTGGAATATCTCGTCACACGCGACCGGTCCCATATCGGTGAACGCACGGTAGAGTCGCGGGATGAGCGTCGCCGCGAACACGAAAAGGATGAGTACCGACCGCGGGGCGCGCTCCGTAAGCGAGGCGATGCGCGACACCGCGTCCGACCATCCCGCCAGCATTTTCGACACGGAGCACCTCGGCCGAAAGGAAAAAGAACACCCTCTAGGTTCTAGTTCCTTTCCTTGACAAGTCAAAATAAATCGGTCAGATAGGTCCAGCGCCGCAACGCGTTTCACGGGGACCGACGCATGGCCGATGACCGTCAGGAAAGACTTTTCTCCCTCGATCGGGAGTTCCTGCTCTTCGCCCCGGTCTATCTCGCCCTTTCTTACCTCAACCTCGCGGTGAAACTCTGGCAGACCCCCGCGTGGTTCTCTCTGCTCGACCGCAACCACAAACTCCTCCTGCAGTTCCAGTACACGAACAACGAACAGTCGCGCATCGCCCAGTTCTATGTCCCCGAACTATTCCGCCAACTGTTCGGGCTCTCGGTATCCCACGCCTACATGCTGAACCGCTTTCTCTTCCTGTTCCTCGCCCTCCTCTTGTTCCACCGATACCTGCGGAAATGGTTCTCTCCCGCCGAAAGTTTTGCCGGGGTCCTCTTCCTCGCTGCGATACTTCCCTTCACCTACATGAATTGCCTGCAGGAGAGCGCACCGCAACTATTCTTCCTGTTCGTCGTCGCGCTCGCCGCCATCCGTGACGAGCGACCGGTCCTGCTCGCCGTAACACTGTTCCTCGGCGGCATGGTGAACGAGACGATGTTCATCCTGCCCGCGGCCTATTTCTTCTATCATATCCGATGGGAGCGTCCGGTCGCGATGCTGATGACCGCCGGGCGATCGCTGCTGGTCGGCGTTCCCATCATGCTCTCGCTCTTCCCGATCCGCTGGATGAATCGCGACCGCCCCCACCTCGGCGGCGCGTGGCACTGGCCCGACAACTGGCAGGGCATCCTGCGCGACGCCGGTCGCGCGTTCGAGGCGCCGCATCAGGCGTTCTATGTCTACTTCATCCTGTTGTTCGGCTTCTTCTGGATCTACGCCATCCTCGGATACCGCCGGAGCCCGCTCTTCCTGCGGCGCGCCTTCTGGCTGGCGCCGCTGTTCATACTCGCCCATCTCATCACGGGCATCATAAAAGAGTCGCGCCAGATGGTGCCGCTCGCCTACATCATCATCCCGATGGCGCTCTTTTTCCTGCTTGAAAAAAAGGGTTCGGCGCCGACCGGTCGCACCGATGAGTGATCGTCCCGCCATCGACCGGAAGACATTCGTCATCTTCTCGCTTCTCGTTGCCCTGCTCATCTCATTCTTCAAGGTCTACGACGACCGCGATCCCGACTATGTGAGCCCCAACGAACGGTCGCGATTTTACGCCATCCACGCACTCGCCGAACGCGGCGAGTTCCGCATCAACGAGGAATTTCAGAGATACGGTCGCTGTCTCGACATCGCGAAGGTCGGCGACGACCACTATTCCGACAAGGCGCCTCTGCTTGCGCTTCTCGCCGCCCCCGCCTACAAAATCTTTCTGACCGTCTCAAAAAAGCACGCCGAGGAGGAAGGGGTCGCCTACTGGTTCATCAAGGCGACGACGCTCGCCCCCTTCGCCGTGCTCCTTTTCTGGCTGATATGCCTCTTCATGCTCCGTAGGACCGGCGACCGGCGTTTTTCGCTCTTTACCGCCTTTGCCACGCTGTTCGCCACACCGGCGGCGACCTATTTCGGCGTACTGTTCTCCCATGCGCTCTCGGCCACGCTCCTTCTCGCCACTTTCCTCACCGCCCGCCGCGCCGCAACCGCGAAAAGCCCGCCATGGCTCCTCGCGACCGGTGCGCTGACCGGGCTGACCTTTCTCAACGAATACCAGACCGCGTTCGCCCTCCTGCTCATGTTGAGCCTGCTTCTCTTCCGTCTCCGCGACACGCGAAAGGCCCTCTGGATCATCGCGGGCGGACTCCCGTTCGCCGCACTCTTTTTCGCCTACAACACGATGCTGTTCGGCACGCCGTTCTCGCTCGGCTACGGCCATCTTGAGAACAAGGCCTTTTCGGAGATACATCACCACGGGCTCTACGGCATCACGCTTCCCTCATGGGAGGCCTTCGTCGCCCTGCTCTTTTCCCCGCGCATCGGGTTCATTCTTCTGTCGCCGTTCCTGCTGTTCGCGTTCGGGATGCTGTACCGTCGGAAAGGTGAGCCGCGCCCCGACCGGCTGATGATCGAAATGCTCGCGGTGGCCGCCGTACATTTTCTCGTCATCGCTTCATTCGGTTTCTATGGCGGCGGCTGGGCCTTCGGGTCGCGCCACCTCGCCGCCATCGTACCCTTTCTCGCCATACCCGCGGCACTGTTCGTGTACGAAAGGAAAAGCGTCCTGCCCCACCTTGCCTACCTCTCACTCACCCTCTTCTCGGTCATCATTTTCGCGGTGGCAAACGGCCTGCGACCGCTCGTCGAAGAGACGATCCGCAACCCGCTCGTGAACTACTATCTCCTTGCCCTGCGCGAAGGCTATTTCGTGCATTCCTCGGCCCTCTCCTTTCTGGGCATCGGCGCCGGCGTTTCGTTCCTCATTTACGCTACCGTCATTATCGGCGTATTTCTTTTCCTTGCCTATCGCGCCGTCCCCGCATCGCTCCGCACGACCGTCTTCCTGCCGGCGCCGATCGTCGCCTGTTTCCTCTGCACGCTTCTCATGCTCCCCTACCGGCACCACCCCAACGACCTCAAAATGTTCTACTGGATGGCCGACAGCTCGCGGCACTCCGAGGAGGCGAAGATAAAGAAACACATCCTGCATCAGGAGACCGCCGAAACGAAATGGATGCTTGTGCGGGAACGGAAATGAAGCGTAGACATCTTATCCCGTTCGCGCTCCTTCTGAGCGCCGCCACTTGCTATCTCTGGTGGGGTCTCATCCTCCTCGTACCCGATAGCGATACGCTCCGGGAGTTCGTGACCTCTCTTAAGCAACGCGATACGGCCGGCCGGGCACTCATCATCCTCTATCCCGCGAGCGATTTCGCGGCGCTTCTTCCCGCCATCGACCCGCTTACGGAAGACATCCTCGTCCTGCCGCGCCGGTTCGAAACGCCACCCGAAGATGCGCTCGTGAAAAAATACTCCTCCTTTCTGCTGGTGGCCCCTTCCCGTTTCCCGGTAACGCCCTGGGACACCTACCGCTGGCGCCCTGAACGGATAACGGAGTCAGGCCGTTTCACCGCGTACCGCCTCTCCCCCGACCGCCATGCCACCTACACCGCGACCTCCGGCGGACGCGGAGGCAACCCGTTCCTGCGCCAATGCCCCGACGGACAGCCCTTCACCGGGATGGATGTCGTCAAGAGCGGCGCCGGGTTCTCTATCCTTTCCATCCGGTGCGGCGGGAACGATATCGCGCTTAAAGAACCTCGTCCGACCGGCGCTTCGATACCATTGCGATGCCCCGGGGATCGGCGGGTGACCGGGCTTGCCGGGACAGCCGATCACCACCTCCGCGGCATCGCCCTTTCCTGCGGCGCCCCCGACGGATCGGACGAAACGCTTTCGGCAACGGCCGGGGAGATGAAGGAGAGCCGCCCTCTTGCCTCCTGCCGTCGCAGACCGGCGACCGGGATATTCGGCCGGCGGGGGACGCTCACCGACGCTATCGGCCTGATATGCGAACGCTGATGGAGGCATCATGAAGATAGTACGCGAAGAAACGGTGCTGAAGACCCGGATATTCACGGTCGCCAATGTCCATCTGGAAAAAAAGAACGGCGAGCCGGTCACCCACGCCGTCATCCGGTTCGTCGAGACCGTATCGATCCTGCCGGTCGCGAGAAACGGCGATCTCCTCCTTGAACGGCAGTTCCGGTCGGCGGTCGGCGGCTGGGTCATCGAGGCGCCGGCCGGGAAGATAGATCCCGGCGAATCGCCCGAAGCGACGGTACGCCGCGAGGTCGAGGAGGAGATCGGCCAGCGCGTCATCGAACTGCGGGAACTCTTCGAGGGCTGGGTCTCCTGCGGTTACACCGACGAGTACATGCGCTACTTCGTCGCGATGGTCGAACCGATCCCGGCAATGGAACGCACGCATTTTCCCGACCACGACGAGGAGATAGAGACACTCGCCGTGACGCTCGACGAGGCGCTTGCGATGATCGATCGGCGCGAGATAGTGGATGCTAAAACGATAGCGCTCATACTGGCCCACGACCGTGAAAAAAAGTCCTGAGAAGCGCATCGCCGCCCTGTACCCCGTACTGCGGGACCATTTCGGCTTCCAGCACTGGTGGCCGGGAGAAACGCGGTTCGAGATCGTCGTCGGGGCGCTCCTCACGCAGAATTGCGCATGGAGCAATGTCGAGAAGGCCATCGCGAACCTGAAAGCGGCGGAGGCCCTCTCACTCGCCGCGATGCGGGAACTGCCGCGTGAACGGCTGGAATCGCTCATCCGCCCGACCGGCTATTTCCGGCAGAAAGCGGACCGGCTGACGCGCCTGCTCGCCTTTCTCGCCGACGACCTCGGGTGGAACGGCGTATCGCCGCTGAAGCGCGACACCGGAAAGTTCCGCCGAGAACTGCTCGCGCTTTCGGGTATCGGCCCCGAGACGGCCGACTCGATACTCTGCTACGGCTTCGGCCGGAAAGTATTCGTCGTGGACGCCTACACCAAACGGATGCTATCGCGTCTGCCGATCGCGGTCGCCGACGACTACGAGACGATCCGCGCCCTCTTCGAGCGAGCGATATGCCGTGAACTCGACGGCTCGCTCAAAGCCTTCAAAGACCTGCACGCCCAGATCGTGATGCTCGGAAAACACTATTGCCGGAAAAGTACGCCGAGGTGCGAAGCCTGTCCCCTTTTCAGGGCGCGCCTGTGTCGTAGACGGCGTGTTTGATGCCGGCGCTTCCCGCCGTGCCGGTCGCCCCGAGCGAGACGCCGCCCGAGCCGCCCTGACCTCCCGCGCCGCCGAGAAATGCGTTCCCCATGCCGCTCTGATAGTCGGGCACGGCACCGGCATCATGCAGGAAGATGCCGACCGACGCCCCGCCGCACCCGCC
>JAKLFG010000091.1 GCA_022711315.1 bacterium
CTGATCCCTTCCCGAACTCAGTCGTGAAACGCTCCCGCGCCGATGATACTGCGGGGTCCCCCCGTGGAAAAGTAGGTCGTCGCCTCTTTTTTTTCTTACGCCGCACACAGATGCGGCGTTTTTTTTTGAGTCTTATCGCAGTTTGATGGGGGAGAAAAGAAAGGGAGGGGTCAGTCTTCGCTGGACCTTTCCAGGAGATTGGTGTAGGTGCTCTTCAGCGTATCGAGTTTCGCTTCGATACTCTGGAGTTTCTCGAGTTCCAGTTCAGGGTTCTTGAGATAGTTCTTGGTACTGGTGAGCAGTATCTCCATCTTGTCTATCTGCTCGACGCCCAGTTCGCTCGCCTGGAGCACCTGATAGAGTTTCGGCTTTATCTTCTCTATCTCGTAGATGCAGTCGGTGATGTTGCGGATGAGTTCGCTCGTCATGGTCTTTTCGGCGAGTTCGAGATAATAGTCGCTGTTCTCGCCTATCTTTTTCTTGAGTTCGTCGGAGGACAGGTTGCTCGAGGAGGCGACCGTTATCTTCTGTTTCTGTCCGGTGTCGAGGTCTATCGCCTCGACCGTGACGATGCCGTTCATGTCTATCTCGTAGGTGACCTTTATCTTGACCTCGCCGCGTGGCGCCTTGCGCAGGTTGGTGAGTTCGAACTCGCCGAGCACATCGTTCTCGGTGGCGAGCGAGGAGTCCCCCTGCAGGAGCAGGATGCGGGCTCGATCCTGATGGTCACGCGAGGTGACGAATATGTCGTCGACCGAGGTGGGAACGGTCGAATTCTTGGGGATCAGGGTATAGAACATGTCCTTGCCGATGGCGATACCGAGATTGTGCGGGGTGACATCGAGCAGGAGGGTGTCCTGCGAGTTCGGTATGCCCAGATCGTCTTCGAGGAGGGTCGCCTGATAGGCGGCGCCGATGGCGACCGTTTCGTCGGGGTTGATGTTCTTGAGGATGTTCGTCCGGGGGAATCGCTCCTTGATGAGCCGCTGGACAAGCGGCATGCGGGTCTGGCCGCCGATGAGAATGATGCCTTCGAGTTTCTGCGGGTCGAGTTTTATCTCGTCCAGTGCGCGGTCGAAGGTGGTGATCGCTTTCTGTACTATCGGCATGGCGAGTTCCTCGAGAAGCGAGCGGGTCACCTCGGTCTTGAAATGGATGAAGGCGCCGTTCATCTCCTTGAGGTAGGGGACCTCTATGTCGACCTTTTCCTGTGTGCTGAGCATCTTCTTGGCCGATTCGGCATAGTCGCGCAGGCGCTGGATGACCAGTTTGTCGTCTATGTCGGACATCTGGTGTTTCTGCATGAGCACGCCGAGGATATGGTCGAACAACGAGTTGGTGATGTCCTCGCCGCCGAGGAAGGTGTTGCCGGCGGTCGCGATGACATTGAAGGTCCCGCGGCTCACCTCCATGATGGTGATGTCGAAGGTGCCGCCGCCGAAATCGAACACGGCGAGCAGTTTTTCATCGTTGCCGGCCTGCATGAAGCCGTACGCCATGGCGGCGGCGGTCGGTTCGTTGATGATGCGGAGAACCTCGAGCCCGGCGATGAGTCCGGCGTCGCGGGTCGCCTGCCGCTGTTTGTTGTTGAAATAGGCGGGGACCGTGATGACCGCCTTGTTCACCGGTTCGCCGATGAATCGCTCGGCGATGGCGCGCAACTCGGTCAGCAGGAACGATGAGATCTCCTCGGGAGAGTAACGCTGGTCGGTGGCGGGGATGAATATCTCGATGCCCTCGTTCTTCTCGTTGGGGACTATCTTGTACGAGAGGGTCGGTAGCAACTGGGTGACGACGGGGTTGCGGTAACTCTGACCGATGAACCGTTTGATGCAGGAAACGGTATTCTCGGTGTTGACAAGCATTTGTTGATAAGCCGGGTAGCCGCACAGTTTAATGATCTCGCTGGTCCCCTCGTTCTTCGTGAAACTCACGATGGAGGGAACGGTGGTGCGACCGCCGATGTCCTGCACGACCTCCGGGCGCCCGTTCTTGATGTGGGCGATGCACGAATTCGTGGTGCCCAGATCGATGCCGATGACCGCCATTAGAGAACTTCCCTGATGTTGTCTTTGCCCATGTCCTTATAGTATTTGAGTATCTGGTCCACCTTGGCTATGAGCGCATGTGCGCGTTGCTCGAAGGAGGGATCCTTCTCGACGCTCTGGCGGGCGAGTTTCTTGGCCATGAGGAGCAAGCCCTTGCGTTTCATGATGTCGGCCACCTGCAGATAAATGTCCGCGGTATGGTCACCAAGATCGAGCGCAAACGCCACCTCTTTTTTCAGCCGCTCCCCCTCGAACAGTTCGACATCGGCCTGATCGAGACGGAACAGTTGTTTCTCGAGCCTATTCTTTTTATGGATTTTCTCAAGTTTTTGTCGAATGTTCTTGAGGTCGACATCCTGCGGGGACAGCACGATGGCGGCGTTTATCTCATCCAGTGCCAGCTTGATGTCGTCGGGGTCCTCCGATTGTGAGAGCGCAAGCGCTTTCGCGGCATGGTCGCTCGCCTGCATCGTCTCTGAATTCTTCGAAGAGGAAACGGACAGTAGGGCGTCGTATCGCTCCCGTTTCTTGGGGTCGCGGAGCATCTCGGTCTGGGCGACGATACGACGGGCCAGTTCGAGTTTCGGGCCGTACGAGCCGAGTGACTTTCCCTGGAACCGCTTGGCATCCAGGAGCCCGGTCAGTGCGACATGTGCCTTTCTTATCGTTTCTGCGGAGGCGTCCCGCGGGATGCCGAGTGTCTGGTAGTGATCGAGTTTCGGACCGTAGTAGCAAAGGAAAAGTATCTCCTGCTTCATACCGACAGAGAGATCGTTCGGTTCCGACAGTTCCTCCTCCTTGAAGGCATACTTTCCGTAGTCGCGGAATGCCGGTTCGGCCGTCCGATCCTGAGAGGGGGCGATGGTCTTGCGAACCGCCTGCGGGACGATCTCGATGAGCCCGATCGCGACGAAATACTGTATCTTACTGAGCACCATGTCGCGGTCGGCGATCGATGACATGGAGAGTATCAGATCGCTGACGGAGGTGGGGGATGCCTGGATGATGCCGAAGAAATGGGCGTTCACCGGGTCGGCCGCCTGTTTTTCGAGCACGGCGCGATCGCCGATGACGCGTACGATGCTGGTCAGGTCGCCGCTCAATGAAGCCATCTCACGCCCCGCCATGGTTGCCCGGATGGGCCTTGCGATACACTTTCTTCAACTCCTGTATCGAAAGATGGGTATATATCTCGGTGGTCGACAGGTTGCTGTGGCCGAGCATGCTCTGCAGATACCGGATGTTCATGCCGTTCTCGAGCAGGTGCGAAGCGAAACTGTGTCGGAGCATATGGGGGGAAACATGACGGAAGACCCCCGCCTCTTTCACCAGTTCTTCCATGAGATATTCCACCGCGCGCGCCGTCAGCCGCTCTCCGCCGCGCAGATTGAGGAACAGGCGCGCGGTCGGTTCCTTCGGCCCGCCGCGGAAGAGCAGGTAATCATGGATGGCGTTCGCCGCATCCACGGTGAGCGGGGTGAGTCGCTCCTTTTTCCCTTTGCCGAACACGCGCACCACCCCCTGCGCGATATCGACATCGCGGACACGAAGCGACACCAGTTCGCTGACGCGCAGGCCGGAACTGTAGAAAAGTTCCATGATCGCCTTGTCGCGCAGGCCTTTTTCGGTATGCGGGTACGGTCGGTTGAGTATCTTGTCCATCTCCTCGTGGGTGAGGCAGGTGGGGAGATATTTCTCCTTGCGGGGTGAAACGAGGGCGGCGGCGGGGTTCCCGTCCATCTCGCCCCGTTTGTGGAGGAAGGAGTAGAAATGGCGTATCGCCGATATCTTGCGGTGAAGCGATGACGCGGTCAGGTCGCCGAACAGTTCACCGAGGTAGGCTTTGAGGTCGTCGGTCGTCAGAGCGGAGAGAGGCCTCTTTTGGGGAAAGAAGTGTTTCTGCAGGAGCGCGATATCGGCACCGTAACTCTCCGCGGTATGAGAAGAGTAGCGTTTTTCGTACAACAGGTATTCTTTGAATGCCGTAAGGTGATCCATGGTGTCCGCCTCAAATATCGACGATTCTTATATTTTTTTGTTATCAAATCAAGTTTTCATAAAAAATAATGTGTGTTATCGCTCAGGGGGTCAACGGGTGAATATTAAACAATATCAGCGGGAAAGAAGACCCCTGATCCGTTCGGTGACGGAGGAGGCGGTGAAGCCGAAATGGGCCATCACGGTGTCGCCGGGGCCCGAGGCGCCGAAGCGATCGATGCCGATGGTGATCCCGGTGTCGCCGACATATCGGTGCCACCCGAAGGTGCTCCCCGCCTCGATGGCTATCGTGGGGATGCTCCGGGGCAGTATCCGTTCGCGGTAGGCGACCTCCTGACGGTCGAAGATATCCTGTGATGGCATGCTGACAACGCGGACCGCGATGCCCTGCTCCGCGAGCGATCTCCGCGCTTCGAGTGCGAGCGCGACCTCGGAACCGGTCGCAAGGAGGGTGGCGCGCGGGTCGACGGCGTCTGCGAGGAGATAGGCGCCTCGCTCGAGTTCTTCGGCCGGCGCGAGCGATGCGCGGTCGAGCACCGGGAGCGCCTGCCGTGAAAGAATGAGCGCCACCGGGCCGTCGGTGTGACGCATGATGAGTTTCCACGCCGCGTTCACCTCGGTCGCGTCGGACGGCCGGATCACCGTGAGCCCCGGGATGCAGCGGATGGAGGCGAGTTGTTCGACCGGCTGGTGGGTCGGACCGTCCTCGCCGACCGCAAGACTATCGTGGGTAAAGATGAATATGACGGGGAGGTTGCAGAGCGCCGCGAGCCGGACGGCGGGGCGCATGTAGTCGACGAAACTGAAGAAGGTCGCGGTGTAGGGGCGCAGACCGCCGTGGCAGGCGATGCCGTTGGCGATGGCACCCATCGCGTGCTCGCGGACGCCAAAGCGGAGGTTGCGGCCGGCCGGGGTCTCCTTGGAGAAGGTGCCGCCGCCCTCTATCGCGGTGAGCGTCGAGCAACTGAGGTCGGCGTCGCCGCCGACGAGCCACGGGATATGTTTGGCGACCGCGTTGAGCGCCATCCCGTTCGCCTTGCGGGTCGGGACCTTGTCGCCCGTCTTGAAGGCGGGAAGCGCCTGTTCGAAGAGTGTGCCGGCATCGAGGTTGACACCGTTCTTCCATTCGGCGGCCAATTCCGGGAAGGCCTTCGCCCATTTCTCGGCGACGGTCCTCCATGCGGCGTGTCTGGCCTTGCCCCGTTCGGCGATGGCGGAAAAATGTTGGTAGACCTCTTTATCCACGGTGAAGGGCGGGGTGGCGGCGTGACCGAGCGCGGCGCGGGCGAGCGGCGCCTCTTTTTCGCCCAGCGGCGCGCCGTGGGCCGCCTCCGTGCCCTGTTTGTTCGGGGCGCCGTAGCCGATGGTGGTCTTCACGACGATCAGCGAGGGGCGTCCTGCGTCCATTTTCGAGGCCGCGATGGCCCGGTCTATCGCCGATATGTCGGTGTCGCCGTTCTGCACGGTGCGTACCTGCCAGCCGCAGGCCTCGAAGCGTTTGACGACATCCTCGGTGAAGGCGAGCGAGGTCGGGCCGTCGAGCGATATGTCGTTCGAGTCGTAGAGCACGATCAGTTTACCCAGTCCGAGATGCCCCGCGAGCGCCGCCGCCTCGTAACTGATCCCCTCCATCAGGTCGCCGTCGCCGCACAGGACATAGGTGCGGTGGTCGACCACGGTGTGGCCGGGGCGGTTGAAGCGGGCGGCGAGCATCCGTTCGGCGATCGCCATGCCGACCGCGTTCGCGATGCCCTGCCCGAGCGGGCCGGTGGTCGTTTCGACCCCTGCGGTGTGACCGAACTCGGGATGGCCCGGCGTGAGCGAGCCGAGTTGCCGGAAGTTCTTGATATCGTCCATCGTGAGCGGGAACCCGGCGAGATGGAGGAGGGCGTACTGCAACATGCTACCGTGCCCCGCCGAGAGTACGAAGCGGTCGCGGTCGGGCCATTTCGGGTCGGCAGGATCGATCAGGAGGTGCCGGTGCCAGAGCGTGTAGCCCATCGGCGCGGCCCCCATCGGGAGGCCGGGATGCCCCGATCGCGCCTTTTCTATCGCGTCGATGGCGAGCACCCGTATCGTGTCTATCGCCTTTTTCTCGATGGCCGAACTCATGCTGTCCTCCATGAAAGATATGTCAGCGGCACTATAACCACGGGAGAGCGCGGCGGTCAAGTTATCTCCTCAAACAGCGGTATTCGATGAACGGAGGTTATGTCCGGTTCCTTTTTGGTTCGATAGGGTTGAAAAAACTTTTCCGCGGTAGTATACTCCCCCTGTATGGTGCTCTATCTTTGTCTAGGAGGTGCGTCGTGAGTGTGAGAAACATCCTGAGATCGGCGGTCGTTCTGATGGTCATCGGCTTCGTCCCGGTGCTTTTCGCGGCCGACTGTGAACTCTGCAACGCGGTGGACATGGGCGATGATGAGGCCGCGAAGACGCTCATCGCGCAGGGTGCCGGGGTGAACACGGTCAATGACGATAAGGATACGCCGCTCATCCTCGCCGCCGAGAAAGGGCGGCCGGAACTGGTCGACCTGCTCCTGCAGAAAAAGGCCGACATCAATCTCTGTGACGGCGAGGGCGAGTCGCCGCTCATGCGCGCCATCGCGATGGGCAACTGGGAGATCGCCAAGGTGCTCATCCGGAAGGGCGCCAATGTCAATATCGCCGACAAACTCAAGCGTACGGCGCTCCAGTATGCCGCGCGCAAGGAGAATTTCGAGGTATTCCAGATGCTTCTCGACAAGAAGGCCGATGTGAACGCGAAGGACGCCGAGGGCAACACCGCGCTCCTGTATGCGGTCGATCAGGGCAACGAGAAGATGGTGCAGGCGCTGCTCAAGAAAAAGGCAGATGCCAATGTGCCCGGCACAAAGGGGAAGACGCCGCTCATGGCGGCGGCATCGAGTTCTCTGCCCGGTATCGTCAATGCGCTCCTGAAGGCGAAGGCCGATCCGAACCCGCAGGATGCCGATGGCATGACGGCGCTCATGGGGGCCGCGAGTCTCGATGATGTCGCATCGGTGAAGGAACTGCTCGCCGGCAAGGCCGATGTGTCGAAAAAGAACGCCAAGGGGCGCACCGCGCTCATGATAGCGGCCGAGATGGGCGCCACCGAGGTGGTGAAGATGCTTCTCGCGAAGGGGGCGACCGCCGACGACAAGGACGAAAAGGGGAAGACGGCGCTTGACTACGCGACCGACGAAGGGCACCAGAAGGTCATGGAACTCCTCTCGAAGACCCCCGTCAAGTGACCGTTCCGGTATATCTCACATAACAAGGACACACCCGCACCCGTCGTTTTTCGTGGATCCGGTGTCAGCGGCGAGGGCATCGTCATCAGGACGCGCGTCGTCGGGCGCCTCGACCCCGGCGATGGTGAGGTGCACCGCGCGGGTGTCCCGTGCCTCCAGCGTCGTATCGATCTGCGCGCTTTTCCCTTCGTAGGTCGCGGTGATGCGGTAGCCGCCCGCGAAGGCGGCGACGGTCGCCTGTCCCGCGTCGTCGGTCGTCAGGGTCGTTTCGGTGCGCCACTGCGCGAGCAGCGACCGGAGCCGTTCGTAAGCCGGTTTCGGCGTGAGATCGTCGCGGAACAGTCCGCCACCGTTCACGAAGGAGCCGTTGTCGAGAAGGTCCCAGTAGGTGAGCGAGACGAGCGGTTCAAAACCGAAAACGAGCGTGTAGAACGCCTCGAGGTAGTCGGCCTGCACCGTTTCGTCCCACGGGGCGCGCCAGTAGCCCATCCCGGCGCAGGCGGCCGGCATCGCCGACGGCACGCTGACCTCCGAGAGGTGCATCGGCAGGCCGAGTTCGGCGAGCGACGCGAGTTGCCGCCGCAGTTCGGCGAGATC
>JAKLFG010000092.1 GCA_022711315.1 bacterium
CGGCAACATCACGATGAGCGATGGGAAACGGCCCACATGGAACCGCGCCTGCGAACAGTGCATGGCCTGCTTCCACTGGTGCCCCGAAAAGGCCATCACCTGGGGTGCAAAAGGCGCCGATTACAACCACTATCACCACCCCGCCGTCAAAGTGACCGACCTCTTCACCGGCGATAAATGAAGTTCCACCCGGTCGATCCGCGCCGCCTGACGGTGCTGCGCCCCGGCGCGCCGGGGAACGGGCCGGTCGTCTACTGGATGAGCCGCGACCAGCGGGTGAGCGACAACTGGGCGCTCCTCCACGCGCAGAATGAGGCGCTGAAAAAGGGCCGGCCGCTCGCGGTCGTGTTCTGTCTCTCGCCCCGTTTCGGCGAGGCATCACTGCGTCAGTACGATTTCATGCTCGGCGGCCTGCGCGCGGTCGAACCGGCGCTGAAGCGGCTCAATATCGCGTTCCTCCTCTTCACCGGCGACCCGGCGACCACCCTGCCGCGCGAACTGAAGCGGCTCGACCCGGCACTGGTGGTCTGCGACTTCGACCCACTGCGCGAAAAGGTCGCGTGGCGCGCGGCGGTCGTCGCCGCGATGACCTGTCCTGTCGTCGAGGTCGACGCCCACAACATCGTCCCGGCGCGCACCGCATCGCCCAAAAAGGAGTATGCCGCCGCCACCTTCCGGCCGAAGGTGAACCGGCTCCTTGCCGAATTCCTTGTCCCCTTCCCGAAACTCAACAAGCACCCCCACCCCTTCGCCGCCGCTCCGGTCGACTGGGACGATATCGCCGCCGCGGTGAAGGCCGCACCGGCGGGCAGTCCACTCACGATCACCCCCGGTGAGAAAGCGGCGTGGAAACAACTCGAACGGTTCCTGAAAAGCGGCCTCGCCCGTTACGGCGACCGGAACGATCCGACCGCCGACGCGACATCGGGGCTGTCGCCCTATCTCCACTTCGGCCAGATCTCGGCACAGGCGGTGTCGCTCGCGGTCCGCGACTACCCGGCACCGACGGCGGCGGTCGAGGCGTTCCTCGAACAACTCATCGTGCGGCGCGAACTCGCCGACAACCTCTGCCTCTACGAACCGCACTACGACTCGTTCGACGGCATCCCGGCGTGGGCGCAGAAAACGCTGAACGACCACCGCGCCGACAAACGGCTCTACCATTATGATAGTGCGGCGTGGGAGACGGCGGCGACCCACGACGATCTCTGGAACACCGCTCAGCGCGAAATCCTCGCCACCGGCGCCCTGCACGGCTACCTGCGGATGTACTGGGCGAAAAAGATACTGGAGTGGAGCGCGACCCCCGAAGAGGCGATCGCGACGGCGGTCCGCCTCAACGATCGCTACGCCCTCGACGGCCGCGACCCCAACGGCTACGCCGGCATCCTCTGGAGCATCGGCGGGCTCCATGACCGCCCATGGTTCACCCGTCCCGTCTTCGGCGCGGTCCGCTTCATGGGCGGCACCGCCTTCCGCAACCGGCCCGGGATGCGGGGATACATAAAAAAGTGGAGTCACCTGTCCCTTTTCTCTTGACATTCGTTTTCCGTTCCCTATAACATTCTTGCTAGTGGCAACCTTTCAGGGATGGCGCATGGCTGAACGATTTCTTTGCAATGTTCGCGGCGTGCGTTATACTGATCCGTTCAAGCGGGGGGATACGGTATGAGGAAGGCATCGTCGATCGCGCTGTTGTTCGCGACGCTCTTCATCTTCTGGCTCCTTCTCAATAACTCGCTTGCCGGCGATGTCCTGCTCATCGGCATCGTCGCTACGCTCCTCATCGCGCTCCTTTTCCGCGGCGGCCGCTCTCCGGTGTCGGGCTTCCGCCCCACCCCGCGCGCCGTTGCCGCGACCTTCGGCTATCTGATCTTCTTCCTCGCCGAACTGGTCAGGTCGAACCTGCACATCGCCCGCGTCGTGCTCTCCCCCTCCCTGCCGATCAGCCCCGCCATCGTCAAGGTACGGACGCGGCTCAAAAGTCCGATGGGCCGCCTGCTGCTGGCCAACTCGATAACGCTCACCCCCGGCACGCTCACGGTCGAGATCGACGGCGAATGGCTCTACATCCACTGGGTGAACGCCGAAGCGACCGACATCGACGCCGCGACGGCGCAGATCGTGGCCGGTTTCGAGAGATACCTCGAGGTCATGTATGGTTGATATCCTTATCTATATCGCGACGGCGCTCACCGGGACCGGCCTCCTGCTCGCCCTCTACCGCTTCCTCAAGGGACCGACGCCGGCCGACCGCGTGGTCGCGTTCGATACCCTGACGCTGACGACCGTTTCGCTCATCGTCATCATCGCGCTTGCCGAGGGACGCGGCATCTATCTCGATGTGGCGGTGGTCTACGCGCTCCTCTCCTTTCTCGGGGTGATCGCGGTCGCCCGCTATCTCGAGCGGGGGTTCTGATATGACGGTGTCCGGCATCATCGGCGGTCTGCTGCTCGTGCTCGGCGCGGCGTTCCTGCTGCTCGCGGGGCTGGGGCTCGTCCGGATGCCCGATCTGTTCAACCGCATTCAGGCGGGGACCAAGGCGACGACGCTCGGGACGCTGCTCACACTTGCCGGCGCCGCCTGTCTGCACCCCGAATGGACGCTGAAACTACTGCTCATCGGCCTGTTCATCCTGCTCACCAATCCGATATCCTCGCAGGTGCTCGCCCGCGCGGCGCACCGCATCGGCGCCGCAAAAAGCGCCAAAACGACGCTCGACCGGCTCGCCGACGATACGGAGGAGCGCCCATGAGCGGACTTGTCCTCGCGCTGACCGTACTGCTCGCCGCCGCGATGATCGGCGCCGCATTGGTAGCGGTGATCGGGAAGAGCCTCCCCATCGCGATCCTCTCCGCGGGGCTCGTGAGCCTCGTCGCGTCGGTCCTGTTCCTCCTCCTCGCCTCGCCCGATGTGGCGATGACCGAGGCGGCCATCGGGAGCGGACTGACCACCTTCCTGTTCTTCTTCATCCTCGGCCGGATGCGGGGGGGCGAGCATGATTAGGAAATTCGCCGCGATACTGCTCCTCGCCGGCATCGCCTCGATATTCATGGGACTTCTGTTCACCTACGAACCGGACGCCGAACTCAATACCACCGCCCGCTACTACGCCGAACGGACCGCCGCCGACATCGGCGCGACCAACATCGTCACCGCCATCGTCGTCACCTACCGCGGGCTCGACACGCTGGGCGAGGTGACGGTGCTGTTCCTGACCGCCGCGATCGTGGGTCTGGTGCTCGCTCACGGACGGCGCCGCACATCCGACAAACGGCGACTGGCCCCGGTGGGAGAACTGCTCGCGACCGGCAGCCGGTTCCTCGCGCCGCTCATCATCCTGCTGGGCGTCTATGTCTTCGCGAACGGCCACCTGACCCCCGGCGGCGGTTTTCAGGGAGGCGCCATCATCGCCTCGGGCGTGCTGCTGATCCTGCTCGCCGATCCCTGCCGCTGTCTCAGTCACCGCGTCATCGACACGGTCGAATCGGTATCGGGCCTGTTCTATGTCGGCATCGCCATCCTCGGCATAGTGCTGGCGGGCGGTTTCCTCGACAGCCACCTCCTGCCGAGAGGCGAACTGGGGGCGCTCTTCTCGGCCGGCGCGATACCGCTCATCTATGCGCTCATCGGGCTCAAGGTCGGCGCCGAATTCTCCTCGATACTGGCGCACCTTTCGGAAACGGAGGAACTCTGATGGCCCAGATCGCGATGGCCGCCGGATTCATCCTGATACTCGTCGGTTTCTACGGGGCGCTGACCAACCGCAACATCCTGCGGATGATCGTCGCCTTCACCGTCGCCGACACCGGCGTGAACATCGTCATGGTGGCCGTCGGCTATATGCGCGGCCGCACCGCCCCCATCCTCGACGAAACGGTCCCGGTCGCCGATGCGTTAAGCCGCATCATCGACCCGGTGCCGCAGGCGCTGGTGCTGACCGCCATCGTCATCGGCATGGGGATCACCGCGCTCATGCTCGCGTTCGCCTACCGGTTCTACGAAAAGAAACGGACCCTCGATATCACCAAATGCACCGAACTTAAATGGTAAGCGCGATCGTCATCATAGCGGCGGCGCTGGCCGCCGAATTCCTGCTGGGGCTCTTCAGCGAACGCTGGCGGGTCGCCGCCTACGCCGTAACGCTCTTCGCGCTCGGCTTCATGACCTTCATCGCAGCCGAATGGGTCTGGGCCTTCGCCGTCTACGCGGCGCAGCCGGTCGAGATATTCACCGCCGGGGTCCAGCCCCCCTTCGCGATCAACCTGCGGATGGGGCTTCCCGAGGCGGCGCTGACGCTCCTGATCAACCTGACGGGACTCTTCTCGGCGCTCTATCTCAAACGGGCGTTCCTCGAAAAGGGCCGCGCCGCGATGGCGGTGCTGCTGGTGTTCGTGATGGCGCAGAACGGCATCGTGCTCACCCGCGACATATTCAACCTCTTCGTTTTCTTCGAACTTTCGGTCATCGCGACCGGCGGGCTCATGCTCCTGTCGGACGACGAGCGGGCGGTGGCCGCCGGGTTCAAGTACCTCATCGTATCGCAGGTGATATCGGCGTTCCTCCTCATCGGCATCATCTTCTCCTACCACGCGACCGGCGTGCTCAACATCGACCTGATGCGCCCCGACCATTTCGCCGCCCTGCAGGCGGGGTCGATCGCCTTCTTCCTGATGTTCATCGCGGTGGTGGCGGAACTGAAGCCCTTCCCCGCCAACGGCTGGGCGCTCGACATCTACGAGTCGGCCCATCCCGCCTTCGCGGGGCTCTTCTCGGCCGCCTCGGCGGCGGCGACGCTCTACGCGGTCGCCAAACTGCTGGTGATCGGCGGCCCGTCGTGGCTCCCCATCGCGACCGGCATCGGCGTGGTCACCTTCATCGCCGCCAACCTGCTCGCCCTGCCGCAGAGGAACGACCGGCGGCTCCTCGGCTATTCGTCGATCGCCCAGATCGGGCTCATCCTCGCGGTTATCGGCCAGCGCGACATACTCGGCGACAGCTACCTCTTCGTCGCGGGCGGCCTGCTCGCGGCGCACGCCGCCGCCAAAGCGGGGCTCTACTGGCTGTCGGGGCTCATCGCGTCGCGCGACATCGCCGGCTGGAGCGCCCTGCGCGGCCATCCGGTGCTCATCTTCGCCTTCATCTCGTTCGTCGCGCTCCTGACCGGACTGCCGCCGTTCCCCGGCTTCTACGCCAAGTGGGAACTCGCCGTCGCGCTCGCCGGCAACGGCCGCTACCTCCTCCTCGCGGCGATACTCATCGGCGCGCTCATCGAGGCGGGGTACCTCTTCCGCTGGTTCGGCTACACGATAAAACGCGACAAGCCGGTCGAAGAGATATCCTGCTATCCGCTCGCCGTCACCGCCATCGTCGCGGCGCTCGCGGCCGGGTGGATATTCGCGTATCTCTGGGGCGACCTTTCGGGCCACGGCAACATCCTGCATGCCGTGCCGCTCCTCTTCGCCCTGTCGTTCCTGCTGCTCGACTGGCTCCCGGCGTGGGTCAAGAACACCATCGCCATCGTCGGGATGGTGGGCTACTTCATCTTAAACTACGCCGATTACGACCCGCTCCGGCTCATCTTCGCCGTCATCATACTCATCGGCGGGCCGTTGATCCTGCTCGCGAGTTACGACGCCCACGGCCGCCGCGTCGGGTTCTACCCCTCGGCGATGCTCATGTACGCCGGACTCACGCAACTCATCGGCGCGACCGATTTCTTCTCCTTCTTCGTCGCGTGGGAACTGCTCACCGTCGGCTCCTACCTCCTGATACTGCGCGGCAAACATTCCGAACCGCACGCCCTGTCGTACATCATATTCTCGCTCGGCGGCGCCTTCCTGATACTCACCGGCTTCGCGATCGCCTCCTCTGTCAGCCCGCTACCGATGAGCGATGCACTCAAAGCCCTGACCGGCGAAACGGCCGGATGGGTGTTCCTCCTCCTCGCAATCGGTTTCATGACCAAGACCGCCGCGATCGGGCTTCACATCTGGCTCCCCGGCGCCCACGCCGAGGCCGAGACCGATGTGTCGCCGATGGTGTCGGGCATCCTGCTGAAAGCCGGTCTCTACGGACTCATGGTGCTGATGCTCGCGATGGGGAAACAGTCGCTCTACGGCATCGAACTCACCCACGCCATGCTTTATATCGGCGCACTCTCGGCGCTTCTGGGCAACCTCATGGCGATATTCGAAGAGGACGCCAAACGGCTCCTCGCCTACTCCTCCATCGGCCAGATGGGCTACGCCCTCTTCGGCCTCGCCCTCATGAACCACCTCGGCTGGGTGATGGCCTTCATGTTCGTCATCAACCACTATATCTATAAGTCGATGCTGTTCCTCTCGGCGGGCGGCGTCGCGAAACGGACCGGCACGCGGCTCATGTATAAAATGGGCGGTCTCATCACCCTCATGCCGCTCTCGTTCATCGCGGTGCTCATCGGCATCATCGCCGTTTCGGGCGTACCGCCGCTGTCGGGCTTCGGCGGCCGCTGGATATTCTACAACGCCATCCTCTCGGCCGAACACCGTCTGCCGATGGTCATCACCTTCTTCTCGGGCCCGATCGCGTTCCTCTACCTCTTCCGGCTCATCCATACCGTCTTCCTCGGCCAGTTGAAGGACGAGAATCGCCGCATCAAGGAGGCCCCCTTCTGGATCATCCTGCCGCAGATGCTCTATGTCGGCCTGCTGATGGCCTTCGCCATCGTCCCGGGGCTCGCCCTGCGGCGCGTCGACGCCTACCTCGGCCAGTTCTTCCCCGAAGGCGGTCTGAATTGGGAAGGGATCACGATAACGAGCCAGTTCGGCTACTGGAGCCCCGTCTCGATCATGATCATCGTCTGCGTGATATTCGGCTCTCTCTTTGCGTGGCTGCTGTTCATCAACCGCCGCGCGCAGAAGGTGAAGCAGTTCAACATCGTCTTCGCCGCCGAACGGCCCTACCGCCCCGAGACGACCCACTTCGCGTGGAACTTTTTCGCCCCCTACCGCAAGGCGCTCGGCTTCCTCGTACAGCCGTTCGTGACGCGGTTCTGGGACACCGTCGCCGACATCCTGCACACCGCGGGCGACCTCGGGCGGCGGCTCTACACCGGCAATCCGCAGACCTATGCGCTCCATTTCCTCGCCTTCGTCGTGATCGTGTACCTCTTCTGGACCGGAGGGTAGGATGCAGTTCGACTGGATGAAGATACCCTACGCGCTCCTCACCCTTTTCATCGTCATCAATTTCGGCTACATTCTCAACGCCTTCATCGCCAAGATAGCGGCGCGGGTCGGGCGGCGGCGCGGCATCCCGATCTGGCAGACCTATTTCGATGTGGCCAAGAACTACGGCCTGCGCACCTCGATAACGCACGGCGTGATGTACTACCTCGGCCCGGTGTTCCGGCTTTCGGGCGGCGTGGGGCTGCTGCTGTTCATACCGTCGATCTACGGCTCGTATATGTTCTCCAACCTTTCGTTCGCGGGCGACCTCATACTCGCCCTCTACTTCGTCTTCTTCGGGACGCTCGGGATGGCGCTGGGCGCCGCCGAGAGCGGGCACCCCTACTCGGCCATCGGCATCACGCGG
>JAKLFG010000093.1 GCA_022711315.1 bacterium
GTCCCCGTCGGGGAGTCCCGGGCCTTCGTCGTCCACGGTTATCGTTATCCGTTCATCGTCGGCAGTGGCACGGCAGGTGACGGTCGCGCGGGAGGGGCTGACCTCCAGCGCGTTGAGCATAAGGTTGAACAGGACATGCTTCATCCCCTCGTGGTCCGCGAGCGTCCAGAGTTCCGGCGGTGTGTCGAGCGTGATGGTCTTGTCGCCGCGCCGTTGCATCCCCTGCAGGAGATCGCGCACCTCGGTGATGGCGAGGGAAAGGTCGGTGCGGGCGACCGTGGCGTTCTGCCGCACCGCGAGTGAGAGGTAGTCCTTGAGTATCATGTCGAGCCGCTGTATCTCGTGGGAGAGCGTCGCGAGTATCGGGGCATCCCGATCGGCGGCGAGCGATTCGAGCGTCGCGCCGATGGCGAGCAGGGGGTTGCGTATCTCGTGGGCGAGTTGCGCCGCCATCTCCCCCATGCTGGCGAGCCGTTCCTGCCGGCGCAATTCGTCGCGCGAGGCGACCGGGCGTTTTTCCGCCGCGCGCCGCAGGAGCATCATGAAGCCGACGACATGCCCCTTCTCGTCGGCGAGCAGGAGCGCCTCGATGGTGCAGGGGAGGTGCTCTCCCTCCTTGGTCAGGACGGCCGCCGCCTCCTCGTAACGACCGTCGGAAAAGAAGAGGAACTGGTGGTTGAGGATGGTGTGGATATTCTGGCTCGGCGGGAACAGCGTGCCGATATCGCGACCGATCAGGTCTCTTTCGGCATACCCGAGGAGCGTGAGCGTTGCGTCGTTGCAGGAGGTGATGCGGAAATCGGTGTCGAGGAGCAGGGCCGGCGCCGATTCGCCGAGCGCTATCTGTAGCAACTGGTTCTGGACGGCGCTCCCGCGGCGCGCGAGCAACTCATCGCTTTCCAGTAGCCGTTCCTGCAGGATGGAACTGCGGGTGTCGTTCTCGATGATCTCGCCGATGCGCCGGGCGTAGCCGATGAGTATCTCGCGCTGTTGCGGGCTGAAAGGCTGAGCGCCGTTCTTCTCGAAAACGATGACGCCGTAAATGTTCACCGGCCCGGCGACCGGCACCGCGATGAACCGGTGATGCCCTATGAGGGTGTCTATCCCTTTGAGTATGAGCGACGAAAAGGCGCCGCCGGCCAGTTCGACGAGGTTGGCCGCCTCGATGACCTGTCGTTCCTTCCACGAACGGTAGATGATGGTGTCGCGTGCCTGTGAGAAGGTGAATTCGGCGTCGGCGAGCGAGACGCCGAAGAACTTTTCGACGCCGCGCAGTTCCTTTTCCTTGCCTGACACGATGATGCCGACCTGTGCCTTGATGCGTTGGCGTGCGGGGTTGAAGATGAGCAGGTTGGCGGAGTTGCAGCCGAGTATCTTGGCGGCGCCGCGCAGGATGGAGGTCAATATCTCGTCGACCGACATCCGGGGATGCGTTCTTTCTTCGGTGTGTGGCATCGTCGTCGTCATGGTGGAGCGATTATATGCCCGGATGTGTGCTTGTCAATGAGGCCGGCGAACAGCCGCACCCGCCGGTGGCGGGATTAAGCGGCTACGGTTGACCATTCGTTTTTCGCGGAGAATGTCAAGAGGTTATTTTTCCGCTACCAGTTCGACCTTGGTGTGGTCATCTTCGTCGTATCTGACGATCACCGCCTTCCCCGTTCTCAGGTCGTGCGTCCTGACGGCCGACATTGGCATCCGGAGCGTCACGGGGAACTCCTTCCCCGCCTTGTCGGTCACGGCGAAGTCGACCGCCACGATGGTGCCTGCCATCAGATTCGCGCCGGTGTCATGCACGCGGAGCACCTTGGCGGGCGCCGATATGCCGCCGTCCACCGTCCCTTTCCGCACCGAGTGCGGCATCGCCAACGGTGCCGCGAAAACTCCGATCAGCGCCAGCAGACCAATGACAATGAGCCACTTTTCGAATTTCGCGCGCTTGTTCCAGAATTGTTTGAATCCGTTCATGGTCCCCTCCCCATAAAAAGGTCCGCCGCCATTGTAGCGCGGTCGTCACGAAATGCAAATCGGGGGAGGGGAGCGGTCCTAATAGTCCTTGCAGCAGAGGTCGTTTTCGTGGTTGGCGTCGCACCGGCCGCCGGCGCGGAACAGCGCGATGCAGGACTTGACCAGCCGGTAGTAATAATCGCCGAGCGGATCGTTCTTGGCCGGTTCGATGTCGCGGTTGTATTCGTAGGTGTACTGATCGAGAAAACAGCCGTAGGTCGCGTCGAACGAGTTGGCACAGTCGCACGCCGGAGCGCCGCATTTCCACCGGCCGACGATCCATTCGTTCCAGCCGGTGACGAGCGCGATCGGCACCTCGGGGTTGTCGAGCAGGGCTTGGAACTGCTTGCGGAAGGTCTTCCCTTCATATTTCGGGGTCGCGGTATTGGTGTGGCTCATGTAGTCGGCGCCGTAAGCGGTCGCGATCGGCAACTGCTCCGGTGTGCCGTTCCACACCGATATCCGCTGGGCGCAGGGTCTCGCTTCGAGCGGCGATTCGGGGCACCGTTCGAGGTAACTCCACTTTGCGGTGCCGGCCGGTTCAAACGCCCACATCTTGCGGATGGTGTAGTTCGCCGAAAGGGCCGACAGTTTCGATTCGCTGACCGGATAGGTATCGTTCTCGGTGACGATGAGCAGCGGTTTCCCCTGATAGTCAAAGGTCATCCCGGTGTCCTTCAGGATGTCGAGAAGCGTGTAGACGATATAGGTGTCGGCGGGATGGGTGCACTGACCCGCCGGGAAATAGGTCGGGCAGTCGGAGACCGGGACCCACGGCACGATCTTCGGGGCGCCCGGTATCGTTTTCCAGACATTCACGAGCGAGGTGAAGGGCTGGACTATCATCCCCTCTGGGTTGATGCAGAGCGAACTGGTGTTGTAGTTGTGGTTGGTCACATCGACGAAGACGAAGTCGGTCCCCATGTCGCGCAGCATCTCGGCATGTTTGGTCAGGAGCGCGGTGTTGTTCGTCAGACAGTAGTACCCGTCCTGCGGTTCGGCCCACCAGAAGGAGGTCTGGACATTCGGATCGGACGGCCAGTCCGGCCATGAATTCTGCTCAAGGCACTTCGATACATCGTGCACCTCGGCCGCCGACGGGCAGTGCCATGTGTGGTAGAAGACGCCGATCTTGGTCTTGGTCGGATCGAACGGTTTATCGACGCAGATGAGTTTTGTCGTGTCGCAGGTATAGCGGGTGCCCGGGCAGTCGCCGTCCTTCAGGCATTCGACGCACAGCCCGCCGGAACAGATGTTGCCCGACGGTTTCCAATCGCAATCGTTGATATAGAGCGTGCATTTGTCACGGCAGATCCCTTGGTAACAGGCGCGGGTGGAGGAGCCGCAGTCGCCGTCTTGCGCACATTCGGGCCAGACATTCATATCCACATCGGGTGCAAGATCGGGCGTCGCGTCGGCGTCGGTCGCTTCGTCGTCGAGACCGGTCCCGTCGTCGTTGGGTGCGTTATCCGGTTCGGGCTCCCCGGAGCAGGTCGAGGTGTCGTAGCCGGAGCAGTCCTCCCGGCACACCGCAAAGCCGCCGGTGTACCCGCCGTTCACCTCGGTGCAGTCCTTCGCGTCGCCGTCGCAGGCCTCGCCGGCGTCGGTGACATCGTTGCCGCAGGTGACCGGCTTGACATAGTCGTCGGGTATCTCGATATCGTCGTCGGCGGACGGGAGGGCGTCATTGGCCTGATCTGACGGGTCCGCCTGATCGGTCTGATCGTTGTCGGTCACCACCAACTGGTCGCCGTCGGCCGTCGGGTTCTCTTTGGGTGAAGAACAGGCGAAGAACAGAACGATCGCCGTGATAGGCAACAATAGTTTAGCGAAAGACATGGGGCCCCTCTCCGCTCGGTTTTGAAAAAAGATAACACGGTCCTTCTCTTTGGCAAGGATTTTTTCTTTTTGGTATCGTTAGCGAGGCGCCTTACGAGCGGTCGAGGTAGCTCCGGTACCGCCGTTCGAACCAATTCCGCGGCCTTTTCCCTTCCGGTCCGGCGGCGTCGAGCGCGGCGAGATCGTAGGGGCGCACCGGGAAACTCCGGTACACGAGCGGGATGATGGCCCGCACCGGACAGCGCGCCATGCAGCGCAGGCAGACCTGACAACGATCACCGAACCGGATGCCGTCGTCGGTCATCGTGATGGTGCCGGCGGGACATTCGCGGACGCAGAGCCCGCACCGGGTGCAGGCGGCGGTCGCCCGGAGGTCATGACCGAACCGGTGTCCGTAACGCGCCAACAGGCCGTTAAAAGCGGAGGACGACCCGTTGACGGTGTTCCCGGTGTCCTCAAGGAGCGTCCGGCCCTCTTTGATGTCGTCAGCGAGGTGTTCTATGCGGCGTCGCGCCGCCGCAAGCAGGAGCGCCGCGAGATCGTCGCTCGCCCGGTAGAAGACATTGGGCGGCATCACGATCATCCGTTCGATCACGACCCGCCAGCCGCGCCGTTCAAGCAGGCGACGCATTGTGCGGGTGGTGCCGCCGTTGAAGAAGGGGTCGCCCGGCGATCGGATGACGATCGCCGTTCTCCCTTCGCCCGCCGGTATCCGTTCCACCCACCGCTGTACGAGAGGCGGGGCATCGAGCGCGTAGACGGGGAAGCAGAGCACAAGAGAGAGCGGGCCTTCGTCTATCCGGGGGTCGTCGTCGATGCCGATGAGCCCCGTGGAGACCGGCAGTCCGCGCTTTTCGAGCGCCTCCTTCAGCCGGTCCACGAGCCACGCGGTGTTGCCGGTCCCCGAAAAATAGCGTATCGCCGTTCTCATGCGCCGGTCACCGGCATGTGATCAGAATTCCTCTTCTTCGCTGGGTATATCGAGGGCCCCGTCGCCGGAGGAGGGGGGGGTGTCGACATCGGGCATCTCGCCGTCGGAGGCCGGTTCGGCATCACCGATGGCCGCCGCATCGGAGCCGCTGTTCATCGTGTCGACATCGGAGACGCCCGTCTCATAGCCGTCCGAGTAATCCTCGCTCACCGCGTCGGAGTTCCCGCCGAAACTCTCGGGGGCGAGACCGTTCTGGAAGACGACACCGTAATCCATCCGGAATATCGTGACGCCGCTGAACAGCATGTTCCTGAGTTCCTTGCCGGTCGATGCCTCGGTGCCGTCGAAGATGAGGGCGGCGCGCGGATGATCCTTGACGGTCGAGTTGAGCAGGGTGAAGGCGCGCTGCATGATGGGGTCGCCCGCCATGATGGGGTCGCCCGCCAGTTCCGGGGTGTAGACCACGATGCCGTCGGCGCCCTCTTTACCGGCCACTTCCTTCGACGAAACTATCTCGCTGTTCTCGATGAGGATGTTCTTGGAATTAACGATATTGATGCCCGCCAGCGCGTTATCCTTGATGGTCGAATCGGCCACATGGACCTTGGCGGTGTCCTGTATCCAGAGACCGGTGTAACCGTTGCGCTGAAGGGTCGAGTTGACGATGCTCCCCTGCGCGAAATGGGCGAAGGCGACGCCCATCCGGCCGCAGTCCTGCGCCGTGACGCCCGACAGTGTGGCAACGGTCGAGTCGAGCAGGACGATCCCCTTGGCGTCGGCGGTGACCGTGGCGTTGGTCAATGAGAAGTTAATGGTGTCGGTCACGCGGATACCCCCGCCGTTCTTGGAAGAGACCGCGACATTAGAAACGGCGACATTCTGAATGACATCGCCGGGCTCCTCGGGTCCCGGCAGTCTGGCCTCCACCCGCAGGGCGGGGGTCTCGGCGAGCGCCGCGAGTTCGAGTTTGACGCCGATGTCCGCTATGTTCACATTGCCCGATCCGCGCACGGTGAGCGGCGTGTCGCTCTGTGAGGCGATGATGGTTTTTCCCGCCCCTTCGCCCTTGAGCGTGAGCGGCCTTTTGATCAGGAATTCCCCTTCGTAGTTCCCTTCGAGCAGGCACAGGCAGGGCTCCTCGCCCGCGAGCGCCGCAGTGAGTTCGGCGGCGGTCGCGATGTCGGAGCAGGTCCCGCCGCAGGCGCTCTCATCGCCGGTCTCTTTTTCTTCGGAGCAGGAAAGCGCGAAGAAGACCAAAGTTATCAGGACGATACCCAACCGCTCACGACACATGGCACACCTCCGTTAACGCCGTTCGGCCCGTTTGGTACCCAGTATGCCCCGTTTTTATTGAAAAGGCAAAAACATCCTTTCGACATGCCGGTGCGCAATCGCACAATTAAAAAAGTTGAAATGGCCATGTGCCGTCGGTATAGTCCTCGCGCTTACGGTTCTCTTTATCACTAGAATGAGGTTGAGATGAAGAATTTCGGCATCGACATCGGATCCACCTTCCTGACGATCCACTCGCTCCAGCAGGGGGGCGTCGTCCTCCGGAGACGCCACGGGGGGCGCATATTCGAACACCTCTCATCGTTCATGGCCGAATGCGATAAGGAGGCGCGGTTCTCGTTCACCGGCAAGGGGGCGAAGGAATTCGCCGAGATGACCGGCATCGAGCCGGTCGAGGAAAGTCTCGCGGTGCTGCGCGGCGTGGAACGGGCCGATCTGGCAAGAGAGGGGTTCCTGCGGCTCATCGACATCGGCGGCTCGTCGCTGACGCTCTACGCGTTCAAGGACGGGCGCATCGTGGATATCGTGAAGAACGCGCTGTGCGCCGCCGGGACCGGGCTGTTCCTCGAAGAGCAGGCGGAGCGGCTCGCAATGGACATCGAGAGCGCCGGCGAGATGGGGATAGACGATCCGCCGCTCGTGGCGAGCCGGTGCACCGTCTTCGCCAAAAGCGACCTCATCCACCATCAGCAGGAGGGGCGGTCGCGCGACGAGATGTGGGCGGGACTCTGCAAGTCGCTGGTCATCTCGGCGATGAACACGCTGTTCCGCGGCGAGGAGCTGTACGGCCCCATCGTCCTCATCGGCGGGGTATCGCTGAACGCCGAAGTGGTCAAATGGCTGAAAAAACTGTATCCCCGGGTCGAGTGGATCATCCCGAAGCACGCCGAGGCCTTCATCGCGATGGGGGCGGCGCAGGTGCCGGGAACGCCGCGCGACGAACTGGACCTTACCAAAAAAGGACTCGACCGGTATGTCAAGAAGATGCCGGCGCTCACCCTGCACAAGAGTTCCTATCCGAAACTGGCGCTTCCCGAGGTGGACCCCGACGGCAACGAGATACGGCGGCACCGGCCGCTCGACGGGGTGAAGAGTTTCGCTCTCGGGCTCGACATCGGCTCGACGAGCACCAAACTGGTCGTGCTCGACGCCGGGTCGCTCCAGCCGCTGTTCGACATCTACCGCAAGACGGCGGGCGACCCGATAGACGCGACGCGCCGGATATTCGGCGCGTTCTACCGCATCGTCGGCGATCATTCCGCTACGGTCTCGGCGTTCGGCACGACCGGAAGCGGCCGCAAACTGGTCGGCGAGGTGTTCGGCGCCGACACGATAGTCAACGAGATAACGGCGCACGGCACCGGGGCCGCCTTCTTCTATCCCGACGCCGAGACGATATTCGAGATCGGGGGGCAGGACGCGAAGTACATCCGGCTCGAGGACGGGCTGGTGGCCGAT
>JAKLFG010000094.1 GCA_022711315.1 bacterium
GTACCGGCCGCACCGGGAACGGCACGCCGCGACGGTGCTTGAACTCCTGCGGCGCGATGTCGCCGCGGGCGGCTATCGCGAGGCGGGGTTCCTCTCGCTCTCGGCGGGCGACCACAGCCGCATCGAGGATATCCTGCGATCGGCGCGCGAAACGGCGGGGCGCGAATTCTCGGTCTCCCTCCCGTCGCTCCGCGTCGAGACGCTGACCGACCGGATGGTGGCGCTCGCCGCCGCGGGGCGACGGTCCGGCTTCACGCTCGCCCCCGAATCGGGGAGCGAACGGCTGCGTCGCGCCGTCAACAAGGGTAATACGACCGCCGACCTCATCGCGTCGGTGCGGAAGATATTCGACGCCGGCTGGTGTCACCTGAAACTCTACTTCATGCTCGGCCTGCCCGGCGAGGAGGATGCCGACATCGAGGAGACGATAGAACTGCTGCGCGAGATCTGCCGCATCGCGCGGACCTACGGCGGCCGCGCCTCGGTGACCGCGAGTTTCTCCACCTTCGTGCCCCAGCCCTTCACCCCGTTCCAGTGGGAGGGCATGGTCTCACTCGAAGAGATCGGACGCAAACAGCGGATGCTGATAGACGCGCTCAAAAAATGCCGCAACCTCAAACTGTCGTGGCACAACCGCTTTCAGAGCCGCGTGGAGGGGATGCTCACGCGGGCCGACCGCCGCATCGGGTCCGCCATCGCCGAGGTGGCGCGCCGCATGACCGGCCTGCAGAGTTGGGACGAGGGGTTCGATTTCGCGCTGTGGGGCGAAGCGGTGGCCCGCGCCGGGCTTTCGGATGAGGTCCTGTGCGGTCCGCGCCCGATCGAAGAGCCGCTTCCGTACGAATATGTCGACATGGGGGTGACACGCGAATTCCTGCTGGCGGAACGCGAAAAAGCGTTCCGGGGCGAACAGACGCCCGACTGCGCCATCGGCGGTGTCTGCGTCTCGTGCGGGGTCTGCGACCACGACCGCATCGCGCCGCGCGTCGAAGGGGGGGCATCGCCCGCCCCGACAGCCCCGGACGGACCGGTGACGCCACCCGCCGAAAAAGAGAATTTCAACCGGGGTAACGCCACGCCGTGGCTTTTCTCCTTTGAAAAGAAAGGACGCGCGCTCTCCATCGGTCACCTCGATCTCGTTGAGTTCCTGCTCAAGGGCTTCACCCGCGAAAAGGTGGCGATGCTCTATTCGGAGGGTTTCAACCCGACGCCGCGCTTCAGCCTCGTCGATCCTCTGCCGGTCGGGGTCGAGGCGGAGGAGGAATACGGCGTGGTCTGGCTGACCGATGCGCACGACGGCGCGGACCTGACGAAGCGGTTCAACGCGCTGTACGAGGGGACGGGGATACGGTTCCACGAATTCAGGCCGCTGGAACGGGAGAAACTCAAGGAGACCGAGCGGGCGATCCGCGAGGCGCCGCTGAGTTATGCATGCCGGTTCGCCTCGGAGAGCGAGGCGCGACGATTCCTTTCTCTCCATTCCGATCTCGACGGCGATCTCGACGGCGCGACCCTGCTTCTGCGCCACCCGCCGGAAAAGGGCTCGGTCATGAAACTGTTCGCCGACTTCGATGGCGGGTACCATATGATCAGGAAGAAAAGGATCTGAAAGGGCACATGATGCGCGGCAGATTGGCTCCGACACCGAGCGGCTACCTGCACATCGGCAACGCCTTTTCCTTCATCATCACCTGGTGTCTGACCCGACGGCTCGGCGGGACGCTCCTCCTGCGGATAGACGATCTCGATACCGACCGGAAACGGCCCGATTTCGTCGCCGACATCTTCGAGAACCTCGCATGGCTCGGGCTCGACTGGCAGGAGGGGCCGCGCGACATCGCCGGATTTGACGCGGCATGGTCGCAGGACCGTCGGATGCCGCTCTACCGTGCGGCGATCGAACGGCTCAGGGCGATCCCGGGTGCGCTCTTCGCCTGTGAGTGCAGTCGGGGACAACTGGCCCACAGCGGCGCGACGGGCCGGTACCCCGGCATCTGCCGCGACAAGGGTCTGCCGCTTGACACACCCGGCACGAAACTGAGGTTCCGTACGCCGGACAGTGCCTTCGCCGGAGGCTTCGGCCCGCAGGCAGGCGACTTCATCGTCTGGAAAAAGGACGACCGTCCCGCGTACCAACTCGCCTCGGTGGTCGACGACGAGCATTTCGGCGTCACCCATATCGTCCGCGGCGCCGATCTGCGCGACTCGACCGCGATGCAACTGCTCCTTGCCGGAACGCTCGGGTATACATGTTTTCCGCAGGCCCGCTTCCTGCACCACCCGCTCCTTGTCGACCGGGAAGGCCGCAAATTCTCGAAATCTGACGGTTCGCTCTCGCTCCGGGCGCTCCGCGAGGGGGGTGTCACCGCCGCGGCGATATATCGCTGGGTCGCCGGAACGCTTGGTGTGACCGTGAAGGTGGCGCAGGCGGGGGAACTCCTCGACGCCTGCGATGAGAATCGGCTCATGGCTCTGGACATCTCCGTTCGCGGGGAGGCCCCGATACCGGTCGCGCTCTAGAGGAATCGCAGGGGGCCGAAGCACTCGGGCCGGTGGAAGTCGGGCCGGTCGCTCCGTATCGGGAAGCAGGAAAGATATTGTTTGTCCGGCAGATCGTCGCCACATAGGTAAAAATTGCCCCGGACGGTCGCGCCGGGAGATATCCGGCGGGCATCGTCGCCGAAGAAGGAGACCGGTATCTTGACCTCCAGCGACCAGTCGAGCGGGCCCGTTCTCAGCGGTATCGGCGCCGGACCGAGCGATGAGCGGCGTTCGAGAAGAGCGAGCCGTTCCGGCGGAAGGGACACCCGGTCATGCCGCGCCGCGCCGCGCTGGCACAGCATCGTCCCCGCCGCGTTCCACTCCATGTTGTAGTAGCGTTCGCCGTCAAGCGACAGGAACCATTCGACGCACCGGTCGCGCCACACCGGGCCGTTGTCGGCCGTTTCGACCGCTCGCACTGCCGTGTCTCTCACCTCGAACAACAGCGATATCCGTTCGCCGTCCCACGATATGCGGAACGAGGCGGAGGAGCGGGCCGGGAAGTCGGGCCAGTTGACCGTTGCGATGGGGTGGGCGACCGGGGAGCCGCGGCGGGGTATCTCTATCACGGGAGCACGAAGCCCTTTTCGCGGAACAGACGCAGACAGGCGGCGACCACCTTCCGGTCGAGTTTGCCTTCGGCCGCCATGTGCTCTATCTGGTCGAGCGCATGGGCAACGCCGAACGCGGGACGGTAGGGGCGGTGCGACGAAAAGGCCTCGACGATGTCGGCGACCGACAGGATGCGCGCCTCGAGCATGATCTCGTCGCCTTTCAGCCCGCGCGGGTAGCCGGAGCCGTCGAGTTTCTCGTGGTGCTGGCGTATCATCTCGGCTATCGGCTGGTCGAACGACACATTCTTGAGTATCTCCCAGCCCGCCTCGGCATGGACCTTGATGAGATCCATCTCCTCCTTGCGCAGATCGCCGGGGCGCGAGAGTAACTCGGCCGGGACATAGATCTTGCCGATATCGTGCAGGAGCGCCGCGGTCCGCAGGATGTTCGCGAACCCGTCCGAATGGCCGAGTTCGACGGCGATGGCGTACGAAAGGGCCGCCACCCGTTTTTCGTGGTCGGCGGTGTAGGGATCGCGGATGTTCATCGCCTCGGAGAGCGTTTCGACCAGTTCCTGAAAGGTGCGGCGTATCTGGCGGAGACTTTCCTTGAGGAGCGTCTCGGTCTTGGTCTTTTCGGTGATGTTCTCGATGGTCCCTTCGTAGTAGATGACCGCGCCGCTTTCGTCACGGACCACCCGTGCGTATTCGCGGACATAGATGAGCGACCCGTCCCTGCGGCGCCACGCCGACTCGAAGCCGGTCACCCGGCCGAGCCGCTCGATGGTCTCCTTGAAGATGGAGCGATAGTCGTCGATGGCGTAGCCCTGCTCGCTGATGTTCTGCTGGAGCAGGTCCTTGACGCTCGCGTAGCCCATGAGTTCGGCGAGCGCCTGATTGGCGACAAGAACGCGGCCGTCGGGGGTGGTGCGATAGACGCCGATAGGGGAGGACATGATGAGATCCTCGAATGACGCGGCGTTCTCGCGCAGGTCCAGCAACTCTTTTTCGAGTTGGTATATCCGGTCGGTCGCTTCGTTCCTTTGCATCGCGTGACCTTCACAAATTGTCGCCAGTATAACAGAAAAGAGAGGGCGCGCAAGATAAATTTCGAGGCGTCAAAGCCGTTCGGCTTCGTCGGCGCCCGTTCGTTTGCCCGTATTCGTCCCCGAAAGGAAGAGCCCGCCGATGACGAGCGCCATGCCGCCGAGTTTCTGGATGGTGAACGATTCGCCGAGCACGAAGAAGGAAAAGACGGCGGTCATGACCGGTATGAGATTCGCGAAGACATTGGCCTTGGCGATGCCGAGCCGCTGTATCACCGGGATATAGAGCAGGAAGGCGAGCACCGAGGCGAACACCGTGAGCGTGAGCAGGGCGCCGATGAGTTCGCCGGTCGGCGTGACGGCGCGGAACTTGTCATGGTCGAAGAGATAGAACAGCGGCAGGAAGTAGATCGCGCCGAGGAAACTCTGCCACGCGACGAGCGTCACGGCGTGGTACCGGTCGGCGAGCCGCTTGATGAGCATGCTGTAACCGACCGCCGACAGCACGGCGAAGAGCATCAGCAGGATGCCGTGGAGCGGCGCGTCGGGCGACTGGCCGAAGCCGTAGCCCTGCACATACATCATCAGGAGTATGCCGCAGAAGGAGAGGGCGATGCCGCCGATGTTGGTGGGAGAGAGCCGTTCCTTGAAAAAAAGCACCGCCGGGAGAAGCACGAAAAGGGGAATGGTCGAGATGATGACCGCGCCGACGGTCGAGGAGACATATTTCATCCCGAACGACTCGCCGAGGAAATAGCAGAACGGCTCGGCGAAGGCGAGCAGGAGGAACCATTTCCCGTCGCCTTTCCGTATCGCGAGCGGTATGCGGAAAAGCGGCGCTATCGTCCAGAGCAGGAGCGATGCGATGAGCAGGCGCAGGGTTATCGTGGTCAGCGGCTCATAGTACTTGTAAACTATCTTTATCCAGACGAACGACATCGCCCAGAAGCACATCGACAGGACGGCGAACAGATATATGCGGGCGGTGGTCCGTTTCATGCGACTCCTCGTTCCGGCGGCCTATCATGACCGCCGGAACGGGGAAGTCAAATTAAATCGGGGAAGGTCTAGTGCTTGTCGAACTCGAGGGCCGAGACGCCGATGATGCCGAGGTCGCCGAGGAAGGTCGCCTTGTTGTCATCCGGGTTGATGACATAGAGGTAACTGTTCCCGCCGGGGTAGTCATCGCGCTGTACGGTGTAGTAGTAGTCGTTGTCGCTGATGGCAAGCACATTGCCGAGCCAGTAGAAGTCATCGGGGAAAGTGAGTATCCCGGTGACCGGGTCGACTTCCGTGAGCGCGCCGGTGGTCGTGTCGGCCGTGTAGATGGTGTCTTGGGATTTTACGATGAGTGTGTCGCCGTCGAACGCGATGCCGACGCCCCATGAACTGTAGCCGGAATCGCCCACGATGGTCGCGGCGCCGGTGGTCAGATCGATGGTGACGAGGTCGTCATTGTTCCTGTCCCAACCGTAGAGCGTACCGTCGGCCCCGAAGGTGAGGTCGGGTACATTACCGGTGCCGAGGGCGCCGATGTCGGTGATGACCTCGGCGGTCGCCGGGTCTATCTCGTACAGGTGACGGGTCTCGTTCGAGGTGACATACATCTTCCCGTCGAGCGGGTTGATGGCAAGACCGGCGGTCGATTTCAGTCCGGTGTCGCCGATGAATGTCGTCTCAAGCGTCAGAGGATCGAGCGTGTAGAGGAGGCCGGTGACGCTGTTGGTATAGTCGGCGCCGGTGAGAAGGTAGAGCGGGTGAGTGGGGGCGGCGATGACCGGGCAGGCGGGGCTGGTCACGGTGAAGGTGACGCCTTCCGACATATTGCCCTCAATGTCGACGGTGCGCACCGTGAAGGTGTATTCGGTCTCGGGGGTGATGTCGAGGATGGGCGACAGTATCTCGTTCCCGTCCTGTACGACGATCGGTTTCGCCGGGCCGTTCGGGGACCATGTCACCATGATGAAGTCGAGGTCGGTATCGTCCGGATCGGTCCAGGTCAGCGTGGCGTAATTACAACCGGAGAGATCCTCGTCGATCGCAAGGTCGGTGACCTCGGCCGGGGCGAACTGATCGGGGCCGTTGGTAAGCGCCGATATGTTGGGGATGGTCGTGTCGAAAACGACGGTCGCTTCCCAAACGGAGGAATCGATGGAATAGAGGATACTGGTGTCGCTACCGTCACGGTAAATGCCGTAGTAGGTGCCGGCAAAGGCGTCGTAGTGGAAGATGCTGTGCAATTCTATGCCTTCGTCGTTGGTTATGGTGTCGATGTAAGTGGAGGAATCGTTCGGGATGAGTCCATGCACCTCGTTGCCGACCTTGACCAACAGGCCGTCGGGCCCGTAGGTGAGGCCGGTCGCCCATGAGTTGACATTGTTGCTGAGAATGGTCGCGGCGCCGGTGGTCAGATCGATGGTGATGAGTTGATCGTACTCTTCGGTCCAGCCGTACAGCGTGCCGTCTGGTCCGAAGGCGATG
>JAKLFG010000095.1 GCA_022711315.1 bacterium
TGAGGTCGCTCCACGGCAGATATTCGCCGAACGGCGCGAGTTTGACCTTTTCATAGATGCGGGCGATACGGCCGTTATCGATGAATCCGGCGGCGTTATAGTACTTGTAGCGGGAAGGGTCATTCGTGTTGACGAGATCGATGCCGATGATCTGTTTCGGGAACTGCGGCGCGTCGGGGAAGAATTTCCGCCAGAGACGGTTGAAGTCGGTGAAGCCGTAGGGGATGCGCACCGGCATCGCGGCCTCATGCCAGACGACCAGATCGGTGTCGGCCGGTATCTGTTTCAGGAGCCGCGTGAAAAGATCGACTATGATGGGCAACTGGTCGCTCTTCGCATTTATGATCTCCTGTCCGATGTTGGGCTGGAGAAGCGCGACCTTCACTTGGCGTACCGGTTCGGCGGAACGCACCGCGTCGAGCCGCCACAGGCCGTAGGCGCCCATGACGAGGAAGAATATGAGACAGGCGGCCGTTTCATGGACGCGCCGCTCCCGGCGGACGATCCAACCGTAGGCGAGCGCGGAAGCCCAGACGATAAAGAACGAAAGGATGTAGTTCGATCCCACCGCCGCCCACTGGATGAAGAAGAGGTTGTTGTACTGGGAATGGCCGATGGCGGACCAGAAGAAATCGACGGGGAAGAAGTTGCGTGACGCCTCGATCGAGGTCCAGAGGCCGGCGATGAGGAGGGGGGTCGCCCGTCCTTTCTTTTCAAGCCACGAATAGAGGACGATGAATGGCATCCAGAAGAGGAACGATTCGCCCCCCATCATCCCGATGAGCATGAGCAGGGTGACCAGCGGGCCGACGCCGCCGTAGACATGTATGGCGAAAAAGGCCCAGTAGAAGACGAGCAGGCTGGCGACGGCACAGACGAACCAGCCGGCGACATAGCGGGTGGACGGCTTTTCGAATCGCGCCAGAAAGGCGAACAGGAAGGGGAACACGAAATAAACGGTGTAGTTGCCGAAGACCTCGTGGACCCAGAGCGGGTGGTCGCTGCCAGGTATGACGAGCGGGAAACTGATCGCGTAAGATACGATATAGGCGATCCCGAGCAGGGCGGTGACGAGTTTAGGAGGCATGGTGGTATCCAAGTCCCTGCATGATGGCCCGTTCCCGTTCCCGCATGTGGTCGCGTTGAGACCGGGAGAGATGGTCGTGTCCCAGTAGATGCAGGACGCCATGCACGATGACGAAGGCCGTTTCCTGTTCCGGTGCGACGCGGTATCGGGCCGCGTGGGCGGCGACGACCGCGGGTGCTATGATGAGATCTCCCAGCAGGAATGGTGCGTAGGACGCGCCTTCCCCTTCGGCGGCGGGGAACGAAAGCACATCGGTGGCACGGTCGATGCCTCGCCAGCGGAGGTTCCACGCCCGGATGTCGTCGGCGCCGGTGAAGAGGATCGACAGCTCCCATGGGTCGGCGACGCGGAGCCCTTCGGCCGACAGTGCGTGGGAAACGATGCGGCGGACGGTCGTTCTCGGTAGGGGTATCGTTACGCCGTTCTCGGTTGATATCGACAGACGCATGCGGTCAGGCCACCGGCTGTTGGTATTCGACCCGGGCGTGGTACTGTCCCGCCAATGTCTTGATGAAACTCTCCTCGATGAGGGCGAGATCGCGCATGGTCATGTTGCAGTCGGACAGTTGCCCGTCGGTGATGATACGGGCGATGATGTTGTGGACGCCCTCGGAGATCTTCTGATAGTTCTTCTCCTTCATGCTTCTGATGGCCGCCTCGACGCTGTCGGCGAGCATGATGAGCCCGACATCCTTCGCCTGCGGCTTGGGCCCGATGTAGCGGTAATCGGCCTCGGGGGTGCGCGGGTCCCGCTGGGTCGCCTTCTCGTAGAAGAACTTGACGAGCGATGTGCCGTGGTGTTGGCGGATGGCCGCCTCTATCTTTTCTCCCAGTTTGTGTTCACGGGCCAGTTCGAGTCCGTAAGCGATATGGCTCTTTATGATGCGCGCCGATTCGGCGGGCTCCAGCGTATCGTGGATATTGAAGGAGGACTGATTCTCGACATAATAGTGTGGCCCGTGTAGTTTGCCGATATCGTGGTAGTAGGCCATCACTTTGCAGGCGAGTGGGTTGACCCGGATGCGTCGTGCCGCCTCTTCGACCATGACGCCCACCATGAGGCTGTGTTGGTAGGACCCGTTCGCCTCGGTGACGAGCCGCGCCATGAGTGGGTGTTGCATCGAGGTGAGTTCGAGGTAGGAGATGTCGGTGGTGTAGGCGAAGAGACCTTCCCAGAGCGGGATGAGCCCAAGCAGAAGCAGGCCGGAGATGACGCCGCTCGAGAAGGCGACGATGATGCCCCGGAACAGGTTCTCCTGGGGAAGTGTGCTGTCCATCAGGAAGATGAGTATCGTGAGCAGGACCTGCAGGGCGCCGAGTGAAAGGCTCGCCCGGAGTACATGGGATCGGCGGTCGACATGTGTTATGAGGAACAGGTAGAAAAGCGCCGATATGGTGTAGTAGGCCGGGAAATAATAGTTGTCGGGGAAGACATTGGCGAACAGGAGCATGATCGAGACGATGAAAAAGAGTGCCGTTTCGCTGTTGATGAGCAGTCGAACCGTCGCCGCGACGAAGGGGAAGGGGAGCAGGAAGTTGAAGATGCGCGGATCTATGTTGCCGATCCACTGCGAGAAGGGGACCGATATCGCCGCGATGCCGTAGGTGAAGCCGATGGATACGGTCGCGAGAAGCGCCATCAGCAGGAGATCCTTGTTCTGCGTGCTGAATTTACTGATGCTTCGTCGGAAGGAGAGGAACCCGACGGCGAGGGTGAACACGATGAAAAGAAGGTGTTCGATGAACAGGATCGCGGTCGGCTGATCTTTTTTCTTTTCGGCTATCTCCCGGAACACGGCGATGTGCTGGCGGGTAACGGTGTCGCCGGCCCGGGCGATGAGTTCGCCGTTCTTTACCCTTATGAGCACCGGAGGCGTAACGGCAAGCGCCTCTTCGCGGGCCTTTCGCGAACTCTCCTCGTCCGGCACGAGATTGTCGGTGATGAGCGTGTGGGCGGTCGCCGCGATGAGCGCCAAGCCCTTGGTGGTGAGTTCGTTCTCCTGCCGGAGCAGTCGCTGGGTGTTGGCTATCTCGGAGGGGAGAGATAGATCGGTGATGACGCGATGGAGCGGGCGACTTATGAGATTGGTCCCCTTACGCACCGCTATCCGGTCGGGGTAGTAGCCCTTGCCCGGGCCGGCGCGGAGGATGTAGAAATTGTCAAGCCGCTCTATGATGGCGAAGACCGCCTCTTCTATGTCGAGAGAGAAGAATCCGGCGCGTAAAGCGGCGAAGAGGTCGCTGTCGATGGCTACCCCGAGCTGTTTTTCGAAATCCTTCCGGTGACCATCGAGGGCGAGATAGACGGCGCCGCGAAGGTTCTCCGGTACGATCAGAGGGAGGTTAGCCTCGAGTGCGGCGCGGTTGACCCGTTCCCATTCCTGCGGGACCGGCGTCCCGCCGGGAAGGCCCTTCTCGATGAGGACACCGACCGCTTTCTGCCGCATGGCGGCGAATGCGTTGCGCATCTTCTGGTAAGTCGCCGCGCGATCCTGGTAGGTGTAGTGGCGAAGCACCCTGCGGAGCGCCTCCGTCTGCTTCTTTTCGGTCTGTTCGGTATCCGCCACTTCGTAGTCGCGGTCGGCGCGCACGCTGAATTTCATGACCTTGCCGATGTCGGAGGGAGCGGTCGGCAGGAAACTCAACGCGGTGTCGGGGATCGTCAGATAGGCCGCGACGACCGAGAGGGAGATGAGTATGGCTATCGAGGTCTTGCGGTCGCTTTGTTTAATCCACTGGTAGTAACGGTTCTTGAGGTATTCCCAGCGCCGGGAGAACTCCCCGGTCTTCTTGCGCATCTCGGTCATCATGCTTTTTCGTACGCCTCGATGATCCTGCCGATGATGTCGGCCCGCACGATGTCGCTCGCGGTCAGCCGGGTGACCGCGACCCCGGGCACTGCCGAGAGTCGCCGCATGGCGTCGGTGAAGCCATTGTCGCGGTGCTCGATGTCGCGCTGGGAGGAATCGCCCGCGATCACCATGTGGCTTTTGTCACCGAACCGCGTCAGGAACATCTTCATCTGCGGCACCGTCGTGTTCTGGGCCTCGTCGAGGACCACAAAACTCTTTTTCAGTGTCCTGCCTCGCATGAAGGCGAGAGGGATGACCTCTATCTGGCGGTTCGATATGAGCCGCGCCGATTCCTCGAAGGTGAACAGGGTCTCGATGGCGTCGAAGAGCGGGCGCAGGTAAGGGTCGACCTTCTCTTCGAGCGAACCGGGGAGGAACCCCAGTTTTTCGCCCGCCTCGACCGCCGGACGGGACAGCACCACCCGTTCGATGCATCCCTCGCGCAGGAACTTCACGGCGAGCGCGGCGGCGAGGAAGGTCTTGCCGGTGCCGGCCGGGCCGTCCACGAACACGATGTCGTGGCGTTCGACCGCCTCGACCAGTTCGTTCTGACCCGCGGTCAGCGGCTTTACGGCCGCCCGGTCCTTGTCGCGCAGGATGATGTCTATGGCGTCACTCCTTCAGTTCGCGGTACAGGGCGGCGGCGATGGCGATATCGGCCGGCCCCGTTATCTTGAGGTTGGTGAGCGGCTCTTCGACGACGCGTACCGGCGTGCCGATCGCCTGTACCAATCGCGTATCGTCGGTCGTTGCGCCGCCTTTCTTTCGGAACTCTTCGTGGGCCCGCCGCAGGATATCGTACCGGAACCCTTGCGGGGTCTGGGCGTGCCACATCGTGCGGCGATCGGGTATCTCGGCGACGATGCCGTCGCGCACCCCGTAGAGCGTATCGACCGCACGGGCCGCCGCCGTCGCCGCGCCGTGTTCGGCGGCGACACGGGCCACCTCGGCCACCGTCCTGCCGGTCACGAAGGGCCGTACCGCATCGTGCATCAGCACCACCGCGGGCGGATCGTTCCTGAGTGCCTCAAGAGCGTTCCAGACCGAATCGTGCCGCTCGTCACCCCCTGCGATGACCGCGCGGACCTTCGGGATGCCCGCAAGCCCGGCCTTGTATGCGTCCAGCCGGTCGGCGGGACAGACGAATAGGATGGTTCCGACAATGGAGAAGGAGGCGAACCGTTCGGCGGCGATGCGGTATATCTTCCTGCCGTCGAGTTCCAGTTCCTGTTTGGGGACCTGCGCCCCCATGCGGTTCCCTCTGCCGCCGGCAAGAAGCACCGCCGTCACCTTGTTCATCATCGAACCGTCAAAAACAATTACCATTAAATAAGGGACGGGAGCATTATAGTGGTAAGGCGACTCAAAGCAACTTTTCGGTCAGTTAAAAAGGTCGCGTACCTTCTCGACGACGAGGTCGATGACGAACATGTTGAACCGGTGCAGGTCGTCGGTCAGTTCGAATATCCACAGGAAAAGGGTGATGACGAGCGAAACGACGAGCAGTATGGCGATCTTCTTCTTCACAGTTCGTTCTTCACATATTCGACGGCATTACGGAATATCTTGAGTCCCGCCCCGTGCTCTTCGAGGTCGGGGAGCCGGGTCCAGTGGGGGTGCTGGGTCTTGGAGATGAACACCTCGGGGTGCGGCATGAGCCCGAGGATGTTGCCGCGCTTGTTGGTGATGCCCGCTATCGCCTGTTCGGAGCCGTTCGGGTTCTTCGGGTATTCCTGTGTCGGGACGCCTTTTTTATCGACATACTGGAAGGCGATCATGTTGTGTGCCTTCATCCGCGCCATCTCGTTGTCGAGCGCGAGGAATTTGCCCTCGCCGTGGCGGACCGCGCAGGCGATGGTGCCGACATCGCGCAGGAAGGGCGAGCGGCTTTTCGGATTGGCCTTCAGGATCACCCAGCGATCCTCGTAGCGGGCCGAGTCGTTGTGGGCGAGCGTCACCTTCTGCGGGGCGAACACCTGTTCGTCATCGCCGGGAAGGAGCCCCGTCTTGACGAGCACCTGGAACCCGTTGCAGATGCCGAGCACCAGCCGCCCCGACCGGACGAACTCGGTAAGGCGCGGGCCCAGTTCCTGTTTGACCTTGACCCCGAGCACGCGGCCCGACGCGATATGGTCGCCGAACGAGAAGCCGCCGGGGAAGACGAGTACCTGAAAATCGTCGAGCGACACCTCGCCCGCTATGGCCCGGTTGATATGCGCTATCGTCACACGGTCGGCCCCGGCCTTTTCGAACGCCCAGCCAGTCTCGACCTCGCAGTTGACGCCGTAGCCGCTTAAGATGAGTACCTGTGCCTTGCCCATGGGTATCCCCGTTACTTCAGTTTCTCAAGAGGCGACTTCCATCGGCGCCACAACTCCTCGCACGGGAGACTGATGAGCGTCCGGCCGGCGGTCCCGTTCACCTTCAGAAAGCCCGAGTCGTTCGCCTCGCCGATGAGGGCGCATTCGCTCCCCGTCATGACCTGTTCGAATTGCTCGCGGTAGGCAG
>JAKLFG010000096.1 GCA_022711315.1 bacterium
CCGTGGCCGATGTAGCGGTTCTCGTGGTCGCCGAAGTAAAGATAGACCTCGTCGTCATGGTGACCGTACTGGGCATAGCTGATGAGTCGCACATAATCGCGCGCCTCGTCCCAGTCGTATTTCGGCAGACCGGCGACCGTGTCGGTGTCGCCGTTGCCGTCGTGTACGAGCCAGCGGAGAGGGACATCGAAGCCGAAGCCGGCCGGTTCCCAGCGGAGGTCGCCGAAGACCGAGACGCCGAACAGCTCATCGTCGTATTCATGCGAGAACCCGGCGCCTGCGCCGATGAATTTGGTCTCGTCGAACCGTTCGAGGAAACGGTCGAAATCGAAGTCGACCGCGCCGGCGCAGAGGGGAAGCAGCAACGATAACGCGATGGCGATCGGTCTCATGCGGCGCCTCCCGGTACGCGGCGGGTCACGGCTAGAACAGCACCTTCACGGCGCTCGACTGCCGTTTGGCCTTTATCCAACTTTCGAAGGCCTTTTCCTGATTCATCTGATAAAAGAGATAGCGCACCTTATCCCGGACCTGTTCGTAGGGGGGCGGGTCGCTCTTTTCCACATCGTCGAGCCTCACGACATGCCAGCCGAAACGGGAGCGGAAGGGGCGCGACATCTCGCCGGGGTCGAGTTTGGCGACCTCTTCAGAGAATTTCGGGTCCATCTCGTTGAACCGGAAACTCGGCAGTTTGCCGCCGTTGCGGGCCGCCGCGTCCTCCGAATAGCGCTGGGCCGCTTCCTCAAAGGTGAGTTTGCCGCCCTGCACGGCGCGGTGTATCTCCACGATACGATCGTAGATGTCGGCGTCCGAAGCGCCTTGAACGACCTGCAGGATGATGTGCGACGCGCTGTAGATGACCCCGCCGGTGAAATGGCGCCGGTACAGGTCGCGCAGGGTGGTCTCGTCCACATCGAGCGTCGCCATCGCGATATCGCGTTTGAGAGAAAGTGTCTCGAGTTGCCGGCGCAGGACCTCGTTGCGGTAGGTGTCCCACGATATACCCTGCCCGGCGATCTCCTCCTTGAGTTTGTCCACGGTGATGCGGTTGCGCTCCGCGACATTCTCTATGGCGAGGTCGAGTTCGGCGTCGCTCACGGTGATGTTGCGCTTCTTTATCTCCTGCTTCACCAGCAGGTCGCCGACCAGTTTGTCGGTGATCTCTTTCTTGCGTTCGGCGATCTGGCTGTCGGTCACCGCGTCGGGGGCTTTCGGTGCTATCTCCTTCTTGACATCATAGAGCGTCAGGTAGCCGTCGTTGACCACGATGGCGATGGTGTTGAGCACCCGTTCGGCGGCGCCGAGCGGGTGCCAGACAAGAAAAACGGGTACGAGCAGCAGAAGGAGCGCCGAACGCATCGGGGTCACTGCTGCGGAGCGGGTGGCTTCGCCGGCTGGGGTATCTCCTGCGGCTTCATCGGCTGTATCGGCTTGATGGGAGCGGGCATCTGAGCGCCTTCCGGTTTATTCTTGTCGAATTCGCGCGAAGCCTGTTCGACCTTCTCGGGCACACCCATGTCGAGTTTCTCGAGCGACTCCTTGTTGAATTTGAAGCCGAGGTCCTTCTTTATCTTCTCTATCGATTCTTCGTACACTCCTTTGCGTTTCTCGGCTTTGAGGGTCGATTCGATGCGGGCCTTGACCTCGTCGAAGGGCTTTTCGACCTTCTCGCGGCGCGCGGTCAACTGGACGATATGGAAGCCGAAGGGGGATTCGACCACATCGCTGAGGTCGCCGATGTTCTTGAGCGCGAACGCGGCTTCGGAGAATTCCTTGGCCATCCGGCCGCCTTCCTCGGTCCGTTCGAAGAAGCCGACATCGCCACCGCGGCGCTTGCTGCCCTCATCCTCGGAGTATTTGCCCGCGAGGTCGTTGAACGACTTGGGGTCCTTCGCCTTCGCCTTGACCTCGGCGAGTATCTTCTTCGTCTGCGCGAGTTTCGCCTCGCGGTCGCCCGCCTTGTTCTTGTCGAACTTGACGAGGATGTGGCTCGCCTTCACCTTTTCGGGCTGAACGAATTCTTTCTGATGCTCTTCGTAGTATTTTTTGAGGTCCTCGTCGGTGACCTTGATGTTCGCCTCGATCTCCTTCTGGAGCGTCACGCTCTGGTAATGGCGCGCGACGGTCGATTTGATCTTGGTGAGCAGTATCGGGTCGCTCATGACGCCCTTGCGGATAGCCTCGCGGGCGAGTATCTCGCCTTCGATGATCTTGCCCACGAACTCCTCTTTCTTTTCCGGCGTGTTATAGCGCGCCTTCATGTAGGGGTTCAACTGGTCGAGGTAGGCCTTCAGGTACTGGTCGGTGATCTTCACGCCGTCGAACTCGGCGATGACCGCGCCGCTCGAGGTGGGGAACAGATCTATGGAACTCCGGGACGAACCGGAGCATCCGATCAGGACGACGATAAGCAGTGCCGCGAAAACAACCATCAATCTTTTCATGTCGTTACCTCCTCCATATGGTTTTGTCTACCGACTAAAGCAACAAACCAACGGCGCTTTGTATTTCAAACGGGGTTCCTTGTCAAGAAAAGCGGCCCGGCCGGAACAGGGGCCGCCCGCGAAGCAAAACTTGCAAATGACCTCCCTTCGGCTTATAACCCGGTGTCTATCGGATGCACGGAGAACACGACGATGAATTTCGCCGAACTGATGGAGAAAGGCGGGGTGCTCATGTACCCCATTTTCCTGTGTTCCATCGTGAGCGTGGCGATACTGCTCGAACGGCTCTGGGCGCTCCGCTCCTCCCGCATCGTGCCGACGCTCGATCTCTATGTCCACATCGCCCGTAACGGCGGCCGTGCCGCGATGCTCGACGAGGCGCGCAAACGGGACGACCTGTTGTCGCTCCTGCTCCAGCAGGTGCTCGCGGAGGACGAAAGGGGGGACGCCGCCCGCATGACCGAGATCCATGCCAAGCGGACGAGCGCTGCCGTGTACCGGTTCGTGACGATACCGGGCGTCATGGCGACGGTGTCGCCGCTTCTCGGCCTGCTCGGCACGGTGTTCGGCATGATAAAAATATTCACCCGCTTCTCGGACATGGGGGGCAACCCGTTGATACTCGCGGGGGGTATCTGGGAGGCGTTACTGACGACCGCCGCCGGACTATCGGTGGCGATACCGAGTCTCATTATCTACCGCTATGTGCTGTACCGCGCCGACCGCGCGGCAGGGGAGATAGAGTTCGCCGCCGAACGGCTCATGGCGTGGCTCGACGAGAAACAGAGGACATCGATAACCAAAGAGGGGGATCCAGCATGAAGACACGCGTATCTCTTTTGATCGCGGCGCTTGCCGTCGCGCTATGTGCCGCCTGTTCATCGGCCCAGCCGGCCACCTCCGCCGAGACTACGGCGGCCAAGGAGGGAGGGTCCGCCTCCGCCGGTGCTACGGCGGACAAGCCGGTCGCGGGTGCGCCCAAGACGCAGGAGGAGATCGACGAATTCGTTTCCGCGGCGCGCGAAGGCGACCTCAATGCGGTCAAGGCCTTCTACAACACCGGCGGCGACATCAATAAACCGAACGCGCGCGGCCAGACGGCGCTCATGTGGGCCGCCCAGCGCGGCCACCTCGAGGTGGTGAAGTTCCTCGTCCAGTTGGGCGCCAACGCGAACGCGGCCGACACCGATCGTCAGGAGCCGGTCCTCATGTGGGCCACTAAGAAGGGGCACAAGGCGGTGGTCGAGTTCCTCATCGCGAGCGGCAGTGATGTCAATCAGGGCGACCAGTTCAAGGAGACGCCGCTCATGGATGCGGCGCGCTACGGGCATAAGGATCTCTGCGAACTCCTGCTCAACAAGCGGGCCCGCGTCAACGACACCGATGTCAACGGCGAATCGGCGCTCATGTGGGCCGCCGCCAACGGCCACGCCGAGGTGGTGAAGTACCTCATCAGCTACGGCGCCGACATCAACCGCATCAATTACAAGACCGGCGAAACGGCGCTCGGTAAGGCGAAGAACAAGGGCTTTAACGACATCGTCGCGATGATGCAGCGGCAGGCGCAGGTCGAAGGTAATCTCATCAAGCGGCCGCCGCGTCCCGAGGATAAGGACTATGTCAACGAGCCGCCGGACGAAAAAGAGCTGGCGCGTTACTGGGGCGGCCGTGAGTCGGCCCTGCCCGAACAGTTGGACGCGAAGGTGGTCGGGCTCCACATGAATTCGTTCATCCCGAACATCACGCAGTGCTATCAGGAGCGGATCAATCAGGGCGACAAGAACCTTATGGGTCAGATGTGGCTCAAGGTCCGCGTGGCCGGTTCCGGCAAGATCATCGATATCTACTTCGAGACCGAGAAATACCAGTCGTCGCTCTTCGGCGACTGCATACTCGACGCGATCCGCAAGAAGGACTTCCCGATGTTCTATCAGGGTCTCATGGAGTTCAAGTACAGCTACACGCTGTAAGTTCAGGTCATCGTCACTTCCTTTCACCGCGCAAAACTGTTGACTCCTCGCGCTGGTTTGCTACTATTGCGGTGACTTGCTGTGAGAGTTACTGTTGATATGTTGAAAAACAATCTGCTTGCGATTTGTCTGTTTTCACTTCTTGCCGCTTCGCTGATTCTGCTCTTGGTCTATTCCAATACCACCCAAGAAGAAGCATTGATCGTTGACCAACCGACAGAAATTGAGCCGCCCAAAGAAAAAAAACCGGAAAGGCCGGGCATCGCGATGGACAAGCTTCACACCCATTGTCCGCAGGAATGCTATCGCCAATGTTGCGATCCGTGGGTGTTCATGCAATTGGAGGATGATTGCGCGAAGAAAGCACGAGAGGGATGGACCCAACCATGTGATATGCTGGCGGACCATCTTGCATTTGTAAATACGCCGGAATCGTTGAAACGGGCGGCACAGTATGCTGAAAAGGCATGCAAGTTGAAAAGTGGGAACGGTTGTTTTGTCATGGGTCGTGTGGCGATGCAGGATAAAAAATACCGGAAAGCGATTGTCTACAACCGTCAGTCGCTTCACTATGCCGAAAAGAATGATCAAAAGGCCAGTTGTTATTACAACATGGCTTGTTCCTATGCGCTTATGAATAACAAGAAGGAGTCTATTGATAATTTAAAAATGGCCATATCACTGAATAAAGAACATATTCTTTCTCTGATTCCCAAGGATCCCGACTTTGACAAAATTAGAAATGATGCGGTATTCAAAGATTTGTTGCAGGAGAAATGACCGCATGACGCACCGCTTCGACCCGAAGAACCTCGCCCGCCTCGACAGCCCCGACCGTCGCGCCCTCATCCCGCCCGACCCCGCCCTCCGCGCCATCGGCCTGAAAGCGGGCGAGACCTTCCTCGACATCGGCGCCGGTATCGGCTACTTCTCGATCCCCGCGATCGACATCGTCGGCCCCGAGGGAACGGTCATCGCCGCCGACCTCTCGCCCGAGATGCTGGCGGAACTGACACTGCGCGCCGGTGATCGCCCCAACCTGACCATTTTGCGCAGTGAAGAAAACGGGTTGCCGGTCGCCGACGGGACGGTCGACCGCGCGCTCATGGCCTTCGTCCTGCACGAGATACCCGAACCGGCGGCATTCCTTGCCGAGGTGCGCCGCGTGCTCAAACCGAGCGGTCATATCGCGGTCATCGAGTGGCGTCCGGTCGAAACGCCGATGGGACCGCCGGTGGGCGAACGGCTCGCCGAAGCGGATTCGCGCCGGCTCCTCGAAGCGGTCCGCTTCGCCGTCACCGCCGAAGGGACGCTCAACGCCGCCCATTATTATATGGTAGCTATCTGCTGAAAAAGTTTCTTGTATAACCGAAACTTTTGGTGAAAACTATACATGTTTCGGTTGTATCTGATTTTACCCGATAACGCTGCACCCGCAGGCGTTGGGTTCCTCTTCGATGACGATATCGTCGGATACCTCTTCGGCGCCGGTGTCGGTCACCGGGGCGATGCTATCGGTCGGCGTTTCGTCATCGGGCGTCGCGGTGTTGTCGGTGACCGGTTCGTCGGTCGCCCCGATGCAGCCGCCGCAGGCCGGATCGCACCGGTCGGGCGAGGCGCAGACATCGGCCGGGGGACAGGTGAGCGCCTTGCGCAGGCGGACCGGGACATTGCTGTTGGTGAAATAGGATGCGCTCCCGGCGGCGAATATCTCGGCGGTGTTGTTGATGACGATATTCTTGGGAAGTCCCGCCTTCGGCTGGACCTTGAACCGGACAAAATAGCGTTCGGTGCAACTGCCGCCCATGCACGGCG
>JAKLFG010000097.1 GCA_022711315.1 bacterium
GCTCGAACGAAGCGAAGGTCTTCTTGGTCTTTTTCATGTCGGGACCGATATCGACGAACTCTTCCTCCGAGAAAAAGACCCGATAATACGGGTCGAGCCGGTCAAGCGGCAGGTGATCTTCGATCCTTTTTCCCAGCAGAGAGAAAAAGCGGTCGAACGCCTCCGGCATGAGATACCACGAGGGGCCCATATCGAAGCGATAGCCCTTTTCCTCCCACAGCCGCGCGCGACCGCCCGGCACGGCGTTCTTCTCGATGAGCGTGACCGCGAACCCCTTGTGGGCGAGCAACACCGCCGACGCGAGCCCGCCGTAACCGGCACCGATGACGATGACCTTCTTTTTTCCCGCCATGACGATACTCCTTCCTTACAGGTAGCGCCGGGGCGGGACACCCGCCTTGCCGGCGTATAGTTCTATGTAGGGTTTTATCGAACTCGCCTCTATCTTGGTGATGAGCACCGATTCGACCTGAAAGAAGCCCACCGATTCGCTCATCGTGATGCCGATGCGTATCGGCCGCTCGCTCCCCTTCTCGATATCGACCTTCTCTATCGACGCCGAACTGTACTGGTGGATGTCGCCCACCTTCGCGCCGGGGCTTATCAGCATGGGGATGCGCGACCGTCCCTTCTTCATGTCGAGCCCGTCGGCGACGAGCACCACCCCCGCCTCGAGCGAATGGACCCGCTGGTGCGCCATGTGCCCCACGATCCCCTCGACCGCCATCGAACGGATGACGACCCGCTTGGCGATGTCTTTGGGATACAGTTCCTTCAGCAGGCGGTCGAGTATCGGGACGGCGAACAGGAGCGCGGTGTGCTCGTGGTCCTCGCGGCCGACCGTCATGCCGATATCGTGCATCAGCGCGGCGCACAGCACCGCGATGCGGCTCATCTCGTCGTCGCCCGTGTTCTCCTTCGCGAGGTTGAACTCGACCCCCGCTTCCTCGAGCAGATCGAAGAGTCGCATCGCGTTGAACGCGACGGTCCGCATGTGGACCGGGCCATGGTCGTTGAAGTTGAGCCGCGTTATCGACACGGTGTTCGCATATTCCTGCAGGGCGCGCAGTTCGGGGTCGGCGCACAGCAGTTCGGCGGCGCGGCGTGGCAGGCCCGAAAGCCGCTTGAGAAGCCGCTGTTCTATGCTCGTTTCCTTCGGCGATGACATGGTAACTCCTTTTATTGTCGGTCCGCCCCGATAGTAACCTATGGATGTGCCGGCGTCAAAAAAAACGAAAGGTTCACCTAACGACCATTCGACAAGATTTCGCCGCGTTATTTTTTGACAATCACTCATCCGATTTGTATGATGGGCCGTTCCTGAACTGCTTTGGGTGCTCCCATGAACGCCGCCTCCCATGCCATCTCGATCCGCGCACTCGGCTTCGATACCGACACTCTTGAATACCGCCATCCCGACGGGACCTATCGTTGTACGGTACGCCATGTCGAAGGAGCGATATTCCACCTGACGCAGGAGGGGTATGTGGACGAAGGGTCCATTCTGAAGATGATCGGTCTCTTCCGGGACATACGCACCGCACTGGACAAGGTCTTCGGTATAAAAGCATGCGTCATCATCAACGAGATACCGAAAATAACCGGCGGGTCCCTTCTCGCCAAACGACATCTCAAAGCACAACTTTCCGCATGGCCCGGCGTTCATGTTTTTACGGTCGGCGCGCGGGGCATGGTCCGTATCATCGATACCATACTGGCCCGACTGACCCCCTCGGTGTCCATGCACCTCGTCGATTCCCTTGACGAGGCGCTCTCCTCCGCCCGGCAGTGTGACCCCGCCCGCGGTCTCTCGGACGAAACTCCCCCCCAGAGATCCTGTGGCTCACTTCCCGAGCCTTATCGGGACCGATTGGAACTCCTTCTCGAAACGATCGGGCGTATCTCGTGGGACAACGGTCTCGTGCCGGTAAGATTCGATATCCCTCCCGACGATCCTTTCCACGATCTTTTCGCGGCCCTGACGACCATGCACAATGACATCCTCGAGATATTCGCCCGGTCGGAGAAGAATCTCCTCGAAGCCGAAGAGGCGAACCGACGGAAGGACCGGCTGATAGCGGATGTCAGCCACGAACTCCGGTCCCCGCTCACCAGCATCATCGTCATGAGCGACATGCTCGCTCTCGCCCGCGATCCGCAGGAAGCCCGCCGTTACGCCGACCAGATCCGCGAGACCGCCCTGCGGATGAATCGCATCATCGAGGACATCCTTTCCAACGCTCTTGTCGGCGCGGGTAAAGGGACCGTGACCAGTTGCCGGTTCGACCTCGCGGAGCAGATCGCCCCCCTGCTCGACCAGTTCGCGATGGAGGCCTCTCGGAAGGGGATCGCGTTCGAAAAGACCGTCCCCGGCGGCGCGCTGCCGGTGCAAGGCGACCCGCTCAAAGTGCTCCAGATCGTCACCAACCTGCTCAGCAATGCCGTCAAATATACCGACACCGGAAAGGTGAAGGTGGCTATCGCGGTGCAAGATATCGATGGACGCGCCCGAAAGGCGTTCATCGAGGTATCCGACACCGGCATCGGGATAAGCGAAGAGGATCAGGCCCATCTTTTCTCCCGTTTCTCACGCACCCCGGCGACCGCGTCGCGGAGAGGGATAGGACTCGGACTTTCGATAGCGCACGAACTCGCCTGTCTCATGGGAGGCGACATCGCCGTGAAGAGCACGCCCGGGAAAGGCAGTACCTTCATCTTCTCTTTTCCCTTCATACTGGACGGATCATGCACGGTCGTGACGCCGAAGGAAGAGAGCGGGAAGAGCGACACTCCCTCGACCCGGGCGACGACCGCCTGACGCGCCGCCGACGGGTTACTTCTCTATCCCTTCGCGGGCTTGAATGCCCTTCGTGTAGTAATGTTTCACCTCGCACATCTCGGTGACGAGATCGACCGCATCGATGAGCCCCGGCGGGGCATAGCGACCGGTAACGACCACCTCGACCTGTGGGGCACGGCCGTTTATGGCGGCGAGCAACTCGTCGACGCGACGCGGCAGGCCCGAAAGCCGCTTGGGAAGACGCTGTTCTATGCTCGCTTCCTTCGGAGATGACATGGCCCATTTCCTTTGAAGATAATGACCCTTTCTAAACGCCAATCATCCCCGCTCTATCTCGCCTAGAGGTAAGGATTGTCAGTCTTGTCAGGAAAAATGAATCCGCATTTCGTCATGTTTTCCTTCAGTTCGGCGCTTATCCTGTTCTTGAAGATGACCGTTGTGCATAGGTTGCCTTCGCCCGCTCGGTCAGCATTCGCAATCCCCTCTCGTATCCTCTGGAAGAGTGCGTTTCCTTCCTCCGCCTTTTCAAACTCTACCCCCGTCTCGTAGGCATCGTTGAAGGGATAGTACGCCATCCCGCCCAGGTCAAGAGCGTGCACCACCTTGTTAATCTCGCGGTTCGAGACGCGATACACAAAGTTACCGCTCGGTTCGAAATCACCCTTGATGTTGTGGCGCTGCTCGTCGCGATATGGAGGGAGCGCTGTTTCTCGGCCCAGAAGGATGCGAACAATCGCTTTCAGGTGGCCCCGAATGTTCTGGCGGGTTAAGACCAGTGGGCGCAGAAGATCATCGACCGGCTCTATTAATACGACCACTTCGGCAGCGACGCGTAACATCTCGTACAGGCCGACCAGTGGGCGCGCAAGGTGATGTAGCGCTTCCTTGCAGAATATCACATCACAGAATCCTTCCGCAAGACTCAACCGTTCGATGTCCTCGATTCCGTACTCCCGTAGGACGCCTATCTCCAGAGCCTTCTTCAGCATGTTCTCCGCAATATCCGTCGGGTACACATCGAGGCCAAACATCCTTTTCAGTCGTACGGAGTCTAGACCAAATCGTCCGTCACCAACGCTCATCCAGCGAGCTTTTCCGTAGAATGTCGCGAGCGGTGCGATGGTACGGTACATCCGCGCATGGCGCCAGAAGTCGACGGTGTCCTCGGCAAACCATGACGCATGGATCCTCTCTCGTTCGCGATCGTAGAGGTCAGCATTCATATGATTGCGCTGCATATCTGTAAGTGTTTCGCTCTTCACCATGTCGTTTAACCTACTTCTCTATCCCCTCTCGGGCCTGAATGCCCTTCGTGTAGTAATGCTTCACCTCGCGCATCTCGGTGACGAGATCGGCCGCATCGATGAGCCCCGGCGGGGCATAGCGACCGGTAACGACCACCTCGACCTGTGGGGCACGGCCGTTTATGGCGGCGAGCAACTCGTCGAGAGCGAACAGGTTGTAATGAAGCGCGATGCAGGCCTCGTCGAGTATCACGAGGTCGTGTTTCCCCTCTTTCAGGATGGCGGTCACCTCGGAAAGACCTCGGCGCGCGAGGTCGATATCGGCCCGCTCCGGCTTCTTGACGATGAAGCAATCGCGGCCATAGCGGCGCAGTTCAAGACCGTCGAGTTTTTCGAGCAGGTTCAGTTCGCTGTAACGCATCCCCTTGACGAACTGCGCGATGAAGACCTTTTTCCCGGCGCCCAGAGCGCGGACCGCAAGCCCGATGGCCGCCGTCGTCTTTCCCTTACCGTCGCCGGTATAGACCTGCACCATCCCCCGTTCGGTCATCGGTCACACCTCCGTCAGGAACCGTTCCTCGAGCGACCGCCGATAGTTCGTCGCGTCGAATTTCGCGATACCGGCGACCCCTTCGGCGACCGCCGCTTCGGCGACGGCGCAGGCCTCCTCGACGAGCACCCGCAGGTCGAACGGTTTCGGTATCAGATAGGCACGGCCGAACGATAACTCCTTGAGTCCGTAGGCGCCCAGCACCGCTTCGGGGACCGGCAGGCGGGCGATCCGGGCGAGCGCCTTCGAGGCGGCGACCTTCATCCCGTCGGTTATCGCCGAAGCGCGGACATCGAGCGCGCCGCGGAATATGGCGGGGAACCCGAGCACATTGTTCACCTGATTGGGATAGTCGCTCCGGCCGGTGCCGGCGAGCGCGTCGGGCCTCGCCTTCATGACGACCTCGTAGGGCACCTCGGGATCGGGGTTGGCCATCGGCAGGACGATCGGATCCTTCGCCATCGAACGGAGCATCGCCTCGTCGACGACCCCCGCCGCGCTCACTCCGATGAAGATGTCGGCGCCCCGCATGATGTCGGCGAGCGTCCGCGCCGTGGTTTTGCGGAACAGGATATCGTGCCACGGACTCACGCGGTTCTCGCGCCCCTCGTACAGCACGCCGCTCCGACCGCAGGCGAATATCTGTTCCGGCGCCATACCCAGTTCAACAAGGTGCCGTGCTATGGCGACCCCCGCCGCGCCGGAACCGCTCATCGCGACACGGACATTGCGGATATCCTTGCCGATGATGTCCATACCGTTCAATATCGCGGCGGCGGCGATGACCGCAGTGCCGTGCTGGTCGTCGTGAAAGACCGGTATCTTCATCCGCGCCTTGAGCCGCTCCTCTATCGCGAAACAGCGGGGCGAGGCGATATCCTCAAGATTGACGCCGCCGAACGACGGTTCGAGCGCCGCAACGATGTCGATGAAGCGGTCGACATCCTTCTCGGCGACCTCGAGATCTATCGCGTCGATGCCGGCGAACCGCTTGAAAAGGAGCGCCTTGCCCTCCATGACCGGCTTCGAGGCGAGCGGACCGATATCGCCGAGTCCCAGCACCGCCGTCCCGTCGGAGATGACGGCGACGCTGTTCCCCCGGCCGGTATAATCGTAGGCCGCCTCCGGCCGCTCGGCTATCTCAAGACAGGGCCACGCGACGCCGGGGGTATAGGCGAGCGAGAGGTCCTGTTGGGTCCCGCAGGGCTTGGTCGGCTGTATCGCTATCTTGCCCGGCGCGGGAAAACGATGGTACTTGAGTGCTTTTTCTTTCATGCGTTTCACCACCATGCTATGAGATGTATCCACGAGGAACGATCGGCGAAGAGCATCACGACGCCACCGATCGCAAGGAACGGACCGAAATAGATGACCCGCTCGAGGTCGGACTCGGTCC
>JAKLFG010000098.1 GCA_022711315.1 bacterium
CGTCGGCCACCGCAAGGGTGTCGGTCCCGGGATCCTCTTCCACCGGCGTGCAGGAGAGGAACGAAAGGATCGCCGCGCCGATAAGGAGCGCAAAGAACGCATGTCGCATGATGCACCTCTCTGAAAAGTGTCCGTTTCCCCCTCATTGTAGGGAACGACCCCGAAAAGGCAATGGGAAGCCCAAAAAAAGTATTTGACATCGGCAACGCTCTCCACTAGCGTGGTCCGCAGAGGTGGACAGAACATTTTTGACTGTTTGATATGGAGGCTCTCATGCGTCGCGTCATCCTCTCTTTTATCGTCGTGCTCTTCGGGTCGTCGCTCTTCGCGGCGAAGGTCTACCGGAGCGACGGCTCCTTCACCGAGTTCGCCAAGGACCCGGCGCTGACGGCGCGGTTCGCGGCCAAGGCGGACCTCACCGGCGCCAAGGCGCCCGCGGCGACATGGAAACTCGACCGCCGCTATCTCGTGGTGGATGACTCGAACGCGGGGACCCTGCCGGTGTACCGGTTCGGCGACCGGCTGTTCGTCGCCAACGACCAGATCTTCTGGCGCGGCGCGATGCCGGTGAACGCTCTCGCGAAGAAGTACGGACTCACGCTGAAGGAGATATACCCCTCGACGCGCCTGTACCGGTTCGCCGTGAAGGGCGACGCGGCGGAACTCGCCCAGCGCATCGTCGAGGCGGGCGACGGCTTCGCGTTCCCCGATATGGTCCGCGAGCAGGTCCTGTTCGCCGAGCCGGTCATGCCGATAACCGACAAATACTACACCGAGGGCTACCAGTGGGCGCTCAAGAACACCGGCACCGCCATCGGCCTGTCGAACCCCGAACTGCCGACCAAGGAGAACGCCGACATTCGCTTCGAGCAGGCGATGCAGTTCCTCGTCGACCGGATCGCGGCGAACGAACTCGACGGGTTCGACGGCGCGACGAAGGTCGCCATCATGGATTCGGGCGTCGATCTCACCCACCCCGACCTCAAGAACAAGACCGACGAGGGCTGGGACGCCGTCAACCACGAGGCGGGCGGTGACTACGGCACGATAGAGGACAGCATGTACGGCACCGCCGGCTATTCGCACGGCACCAACTGCGCCGGCGTCGCGGCGGCCGAGGGGAACACCATCGGAACGACCGGCGTCTGCCCGTGGTGCGGCATCTACCCGGTCTGCTTCATGGAAGGCGGCTCCGGATCGGCCAGTTCCGAACAGGGCTACATCGAATCGTACGAGAAATATGTCGCCGACGAGAAGATCGTCGCGGTCAACTGCTCGTTCGGCCCGATGGCGGGCATGGGCGAGGTGCCGATGATGCCCGGCGAGGAGGAATCGCACCTCAACTTCCTCCAGAACGGGCGCGGCGGGCTCGGCGGCGCGATACTTTACGCCGCGGGCAACGACGGGGTCGACACCAACTACATGGTCCTGCACGGCTACGAGTTCAAGTTCAAGCGCGGCGACACCGATGTGGTCGCCACCATCCTGTCGATCGGCGGCACGAGCGCGTGGGACAACCGCGTGTCCTATTCGAACTACGGCAAGGAGATCGCGATGGTCACCCCGACCCTCTCCTCCGCGCCGACGCTCGGCATCGCGACGACCTACATCCAGACCTACGGCGATCTCGACGACGATTACTCGAACCGCTTCTCCGGCACCTCGGCGGCGGCCCCCTTCGCGACCGGCGTGATGGGCGTGATATTCTCGGTCAACCCGGCGCTCACGCTCGAAGAGGCGGTCGACATCGTCAAACTCTCTTCCGACAAGATACATCCGGAGACCGGCTTCTGGGATAAACCGCTCGACGCGCCGGCCGGCGACGCCCGCAGCCCGAAGTTCGGCTTCGGCCGCGCCAACCTCCTCAAGGCGGTGCGGCTCGCGGCGGGGCTCGACCTGTGCGACGCGGCCGATATCGGAACGGAGACCGCCAACGGCGTCGACGACGACTGCGACGGCTGGGTCGACGAAGGGTTCGCGATCGACCTGTCGACCATCGGCGGCCCGTGCACCGAGAAGGCCGACTGCGTGACCGGCGACCTGACCGAGGACGATGTCGACTGTCTCGCCGCCCACGGCGCGACCAAGTATGACGGCGGGTACTGCGCCGTACTGCCGGTCAAGACCGACTGTCCCGACGGCACCCGCGCCCCGGGCGACGGCGGTGCCTACTGCCTCAAGGACTGCAACGACGACCATCCGTGTGAACGCGAGGGCTTCTACTGCACCGAGGCGAATCTCGGCTTCTGCACCGCCCTGTGCGAGACGAACGACGACTGCACCGAGGAATCCTACTGCGACCCGCAGGGCCACTGCCGCCACGATCCGAGCGAGCCGGGCGGCGAGTGCGAAACGAACGAGGACTGCCTCTACAACGGCTACTGCGTCACGATGGTCCCGGGCGGCTTCTGTTTCGTCCAGTGCGACGACGGCATCGACGACTACTGCGGCGATCAGGGCGCCAAGTGTGTCCATGTCTCGTTGCCGACCATGGGCGAGATGGATATGTGCGTCCCGCCGTGCGAACAGGACAGCGACTGCCGCAACATGGCCGGCGAACAACTCAAATGCCATGGCCTGCTCAACGGCAAGGAGGATGTCTGCTTCATGTCCTGCGCGTCCGACGAGGAGTGTTTTGACGAGAACGCGACCTGCGACAACGGCACCTGCGTCAACAAGAGCGAGGTGACCGACGACATCGCGGCGACCGACGACGACGAACTGGCCGGCGACGAGATCGCGGCGACCGACGATACGGTGGTCCCCGACACCGATACCCCGGCCAAGAAGGACGACGGCTGCGGCTGTTCGCTCGTGTTCTAACTTTTTCCCGGAGGCCCCATGACCCCATCGGAACCCTGCGGCGGCCGCCCCGACCGGGCGCGGCGCCTGTTCGCGGCGCTCGCCGTCTGCTTCGCCCTGCTGGCGCTCTACCTTTACTTCTCTCTTTCCCAGACCCGCGCTGAACTGCAGACCGCGCGGCAGGAACAGATGAAACTCATGGGCGACTACAAGGCGTCGCTCGAGGACAACCACAAACTGCTCACGCGGAGCCTGTCGGAGCGCTATCTCGACTCTCTCATCGACCTGCGCAACCGCATCGAGCACGGCGCGACGGTGAGCGACGAGGAAAAGAAACAGGCGCTCGACCGCGCCTCGTTCATCGTCGAGAACATGGGAGCGCTCGATCTGCCGCCCGAAGAGGCGAAACTGCGCCTGCAATTCCTCGTGACGGTCAAGAACCTGCTCGCCCCGCCACCGCCCGAGGGGACGGAGAAGAAGTAGCCCCGTTCACGCGCGGAACCTCTTTCGCTATTTTTGACAAACGGTCTCATCGTGTTAGAATGCCTTGTTCTTGTTCTGGGGAGAAATGCCCGTGTGGAAAGAATCCGAAGCGCTTGAACTCAAATCTTCTTTCGCCGAATGGCGCGAGATCGTCGTTTCGCTTGCCGCCTTCTCAAATAAAAGCGGCGGCACGGTGATCGTCGGGCTGAACGATGATGGCGAACCTACCGGGCTTTTGGTCGGCGGAACGACGCTGGAGGATATCGCCAACAAGGTACGCCAGCATACCGATCCGGTCCTCTATCCCTCCATCAATGTCAAGACGCACGGCCCCGGCGAGATCGTGGAGATAACGGTCCCCGCCTCGGACAACAAACCTGTCTTCGCGTTCGACCGAGCATACATCCGTGTCGGCAGGGCCAACCAGAAAATGAGCAACGAAGCGGTCCGTTCCTTGATAAAGCGATACGCGATGCCAGCGTTCGACGAACAGGAGATGCCGGTCAAGGCAACGGCGGTCGCATGGGACACGATGCTTCTCGAACAGTTCGGCGTTCCGGCAAAGGATCCGTTGGCCGCTTTGAAGAAACAGGGCTTGATCAAAGCGAGTCGTCCGCTTAACGCGACCTATCTCTGTTTCTGCCGTGAACCGCAACGATCGCCGAACGCCATCGTGAAAGTGGCGCGATTCAAAGGCCGCGACATGGCGGTCTTCATCGACATGAAGGATATCAACACCTCGATCGTCCGCGCGGTGGACGAGGTCATCGACTTCATCAAGCGACATACCGGCATGGCGGTCGAGATATCCGGCAAGGCTCGTCGTTCGGAACGGTGGGAATATCCGCTCGAAGCGCTCCGCGAGGCGGTCGTCAACGCGGTCGTTCACCGCGACTACACCGATCCCGGCACGGTGCAGATACGGATATTCGACGATCGTTTGGAGGTATGGAGCCCCGGTCTTTTGCCGAAGGAACTGTCGGTGAAACATCTGCCGCGCGAATCGCGGTCGATCCCGCGCAACCGGACGATCGCCCGCATCTTCCACGCACTCCACCTCATCGAGAGTTGGGGTTCCGGTTTTCAGCGCATCGTCGATGCCTGTGAACGGAACGCTAATCCGGCACCGCTTTTCGAGGAGAAAGCGGGCGCCTTCGTCATAACCGTACTTCCCCAAAAGAAAGGGGGAGTAACTGGGGGAGTAACTGGGGGAGTAACTGGGGGAGTAACTGGGGGAGTAACTGGGGGAGTAAACCGATTGCTGTCATTCATACAAGACAACCCCGGCAAGCGGACCGTTGAGATTGCTAAAGCACTGGGAGTTCCGTCAAAGACGCTGGAGAAATGGCTGGACAGATTGAAAAAAGAGCGGCGCGTTGAGTTCAAAGGAGCGCCCAAGACCGGCGGGTACTTCGTTAAAGAGTAACTTCATTGAACCGGGGGCGGGGCCATGCGGAACACACTTCTTGCGATGATCGGACTGATGCTTGTCTGCGTCTCCGGTGTCGCTCACGCCGCGCCCGGCGATGAACGGTGGGTGTCGATGAATCCCGAGATCCCCGGAACTGATGGCGTCATAGAAGTGATGGTACAACAGGGCGATTATCTCTACATCGGAGGCTCATTCTCCGTTGTGAAAAACATTGCGGCAAACAATATCGCATACCTTCATGTTCCCTCCGGCACATGGAGTGCTTTGGGAAACGGAATAAGCGGTTCGGTCGAAGCCCTCGCCGTCGACGAAAACGGTACCGTTTATGCGGGAGGGCAGTTCACCATGGCGGGTGGTGTAACGGCAAATCATGTGGCAAAATGGGATGGCACAGAGTGGAGTGTGTTGGGGACAGGTATTGGGGAAGCCTCGGACGGTTATCCCCAAGTTCATGCGCTCGCCCTTGACGAAAACGGCGATCTCTATCTCGGTGGATGGTTCACGAAGGC
>JAKLFG010000099.1 GCA_022711315.1 bacterium
GCCCTCGCTGTAAATAAGCCGGCAGGTGTCGGTGGCGCCGTCCCGCAGGATGGCGGCGCGGTCGCGGACCGCGTCCCGTATCTTCCCGCGGAACCACGCCTCGTCGGGGATGCGCGACTCATCCCATGAGAGGAGGCGCACCTGTATCTTGGAATCCTTGTTGAAATGGCCGTAGGCGATGAACTGCCCGGCGGCGTCGTGGAGCGCGACGATATCCCCCGTCGCCGGGGAGCCCTCGATATCCTTCACCGCGCCCGAGAAGACCCACGGGTGGCGGTTACGCGGCAGTTTGTCCTTGTCGGGAAGAAGCGTGACCTTGTGCATGGGGAATACCTCGAGGAAAAATGGTGGAGACGGCGGGAATCGAACCCGCGTCCGAAAAGGGAGAGATGCCGACATACTACAGTGCGTATCCGGTTGATTTATTCTCGGCCTTTGCGCTCCCCGTACCGGCATGGATCGCATCGGCCCAGTCACTTTTGTGTCAGCCGCGACCTTGTGACCCGGTCATGGCACTATCCCGCTTTTTTGCGCCCTGATCTCACCGCGGGAGAGATCCATCAGGACGGCGGCAATTAAGCCGCTAGTGCGAGTTCGTTGTTCGCAGTTCTTGTGTTGCCGCTTTTTACGAGGCCAGCGGCGCCTCGGCATGCAGTCTGCAACGCTCCGTCTTCCCGTCGAAGCCGTTCGTCCCCACTTGTCAAAAAACGATGGTACAGGGGGAGTATAGCCCGATACCCCGCTTTGTCAACCGGCCGACGCCGTTCAGTTGACTTATGACGCCGCCGCGTTACGATGTCACGGTACACGGACCACTTGGGAGGATATCATGCGCCTGTTTGTGACCCTGCTCTGCGCGATGCTCATCGCCACGGCCTGTTCGTCAAACCAGAAAGGAGATGACGCCATGGATCAGAAGTTACAGAAACTGCCGCCCCTCGTGCCGCGCGAGGTGCTTTTCGGCAATCCGGTGAAGGCGGCGGTCCGCATCTCGCCCGACGGCACGCGGCTCTCCTACATCGCCCCTTCCGACAAGAATGTGCTCAATGTCTGGGTGCGGACCATCGGCCAGAATGACGACAAGATGGTCACCAAGGACGAATACCGCGGCATCCGCAGTTACGGCTGGGCGTGGAACGACAAGCAGATCGTCTACATTCAGGACACCAACGGCGATGAGAACTTCCACCTCTACGCGGTCGACCTCGCGACGCTCGAAACGAAGGATCTGACCCCCTTCCCCGGCGTCCGGGCGCAGGGGATCATCAGCGACCGTAAGCATCCCGACGAGATATACATCGGGCTCAACAAGCGCGACCCCGCGGTCTTCGACATATACAAACTCAACCTTGTGACGGGTGAACTCACGATCGACGCCGAGAACCCGGGCGATGTCGAAGGGTGGGTCACCGACCGCGATTTCACGATACGGGCCGCGGTCGCCTCGAACCTTGAGACGGCCGACACCATCCTGCGCATCCGCGACGGCAAGGATGCCCCGTGGCGCGACTTTATGACCATCCCCTTCGGCGAGAACGGCTCCATCGTCGATTTCACCGAGAACAATAAAACGCTCCTCATCGAGACCTCGGTCGGCAGCGACACCACGCGGCTCGTGGAATACGACCCGGCGACCGGCGCCGAACTGCGGCTCATCGCCCAGAATCCGAAGGCCGATGTGGGCGGCATCATGCTCCACCCCGAGACGAGCGCGGTGCAGGCGGTCCGGTTCACCTACCTGCGCGAGGAGTGGCAGGTGTTCGACCCGCTGGTCAAGGCCGATATCGACATCCTTGAAAAGGTGCGCGAAGGCGATCTGTTCGTCGTCAACCGCGACCGCGCCGACACCAAATGGATCGTCGGCTTCGAACTCGACAACGCCCCCTACTCCTTCTACCTCTACGACCGGACGACGAAAAAGGCCGAATTCCTCTTCACCCACCAGCCCGAACTGGAGAAATATAAGCTCGCGACCATGAAGCCGGTCGTCATCAAATCGCGCGACGGGCTCGACCTCGTATCCTATCTCACCCTGCCGGTCGGCATCGAACCCAAGAGCCTGCCGCTCATCCTCTATGTCCACGGCGGCCCGTGGCATCGCGACGGCTGGGGCTACGATCCCGGCGCGCAGTGGTTCGCCAACCGCGGCTACGCGGCGTTACAGGTCAATTTCCGCGGCTCGACCGGGTTCGGCAAGAACTTCGTGAACGCGGGCAACGGTGAATGGGGTGTGGGCAAGATGCAGCACGACCTCACCGACGCGGTGCAGTGGGCCATCAAGGAGGGGATCGCCGACCCGAAGAAGGTGGCGATATTTGGAGGCTCCTACGGCGGCTACGCGACGCTCGCCGGGCTCGCCTTCACCCCGGAGATCTACGCATGCGGCGTCGATATCGTCGGGCCGTCGAACCTCCAGACGCTCATGGCCACCATCCCGGCCTACTGGAAGCCGTTCAAGATGCAGATGCTGAGGCGCATCGGCGATGTGGAGAACGATCAGGAGTTCAATAAGAAGATATCGCCGCTCTTCCATGTCGACGCGATACGGGCGCCGCTCATGATCGGTCAGGGGCAGAACGATCCGCGCGTGAAGGTCGCCGAGTCGGACCAGATAGTCGCGGCAATGCGGGCGAAAAACATCCCGGTCACCTACATCCTCTATCCCGATGAGGGGCACGGCTTCGCGCGGCCCGAGAACCGGATGGATTTCAACGGGCGCGCCGAACAGTTCCTCGCTCAGTGCTTAGGCGGACGCGCCGAACCCTACGAAAAGAAAGAAGGCACCACCGCGCAGGAGAAGTAAGACCCCTTATCTACAGCGCCTTCTCTATCTCTTTTTCCAGCGATTCGGGCGGTTCGGCCGGGGCGAAGCGTTTGAGCACATTACCCTGCCGGTCGACGAGGAATTTGGTGAAGTTCCACTTGATGGCGGTCAGGCCGAGGAGTCCCGGCGCCTTTTCCTTGAGGTACGGATAGAGCGGATGGGCGTTCTTCCCGTTCACCGTCGTCTTCTCGAAGAGCGGAAAGGTCACCCCGAAATTGATCTCGCAGAACTGCGCGATATCGGCGTTGGTCCCCGGCTCCTGCCCCGCGAACTGATTGCACGGGAACCCGAGTATCTCGAAGCCTCGCTCCCGGTACTTCTCGTAGAGTGCCTGCAACCCTTTGTACTGCGGCGTAAAACCGCACTTGCTCGCGACATTGACGATGAGCAGGACCTTGCCGCGATACTCCCCCATCGTCGTCTCGCGCCCCGCGATCGTCTTCAACTTGAAATCGTAAAACGCCATGGCGGTATCTCCCTCCGTTACCTGATATGCCCCTGATCGGCGAAAGAGGCGGCGGTGATGACGACCGGCGTGACCGGCACATCGGTGAGGCCGTTCTGGGCCGAGGTCTCGACCGCCCCTATCGCGTCGACCACCTCGAAACCGTCGGTGACGATACCGAAGGCGGCGCACGGATATTTGTCCTTGTTCTCGAAATCGTCATCCGAATCGTAATCAAGACGAGGCTGGGCGTCGAGCGTGATGAAGAACTGCGAGGTGGCCGAGTCGATGTTCGCGGTCCGCGCCATCGAAACGGCGTACTTCACATGCCTGACCGCCGGGTTGCGCTCGAAATCTATCGGGTCGTGCGTCTCTTTCGGGACCAGTTCGGCGTCATAGCCGCCTCCCTGTATCACAAAGCCGGGAACGACGCGATGGAAAATGAGCCCCGTAAAGAACCCCTCCTCGATGTAGGTCTCGAAATTGCCGCTGGTCACCGGCATCGCGTCGCCGTAGAGGCCGATGGTGATGTCGCCGAGCGTCGTTTCGAGAACGGCGTGGCGCGTCACCGCGGGCGCCGTATCGTCGTCGGGCAGGAGATCGTCCGTCGCAAGGGCGTCGTCCGCGGCGTCGGGGGCGTCGTCGGGGGCCATGGCGTCAAGGTCGGCGGCGGAGTCGGTCGCCGCCGCAGGGCCGTCATCCCCGCAGGCGGAAAGACCGGTGGCGATAAAGAAAATCGCGATATACCTGAGCATGGTCATGCGAACCTCCATGATGAACGGCCAAAGTATATCGTCGCGCGGCGGAGAAGCAAGGAGAATTTAGGTGGTTATTTCTTCCACACGAACCCGTCGCCCTTCCGGTCGACGGTGATGCGGTCGCCGTCGCCCAGTTCCCCTTTGATGATGCGCGTCGCCAGTTCGGTCTCGATGACCCGCTCCAGATAGCGCCGGATCGGCCGCGCGCCGTATTCGGGCTCGAAACTCTCCTCGATGACGAGGTCTTTGGCGGCGTCGGTGAAATCGAGCGTTATCTCGCGCTCGGCGAGCCGCCCCGCAATGTCGGAAAGCATGATACCGACGATCTCGCGCAGGTGCTTTTTCCCGAGCGGGTTGAAGATGACGATATCGTCGATGCGGTTGAGGAACTCCGGCTTGAAAGATGCCCGCACGCGGCCCATCACCGCGTCGCGTTCCTTGTCGGATACGGTGTCGCCCTTCTCCGAGAGGAGGTCGCTCCCGAGGTTCGAGGTCATGATGACGATGGTGTTGCGGAAACTGACGGTGCGCCCCTGATTG